>QNCA01000245.1 GCA_003644325.1 Planctomycetota bacterium | reverse complement strand
GCGCATACTCGACATCTGCGGCATCCCCTGCAACAAGAACACAATCGCCGGTGACGACGACGCGGCATTTCCCAGCGGGCTTCGCTTCGGCACCACGTGGGTGACACAGCGCGGCCTGGGCCCGAAGCACATGGAAGAAATCGCCGACATCGTGACCGATGTCCTCAGGGACATCAAACCGTTCGACTACATCGCCCTCCGGGGTATGCTCGGCCGAGGCAAGATGCAATTGAAGACCCTGGAGGAAACAAAGCGCCGGGTCGCCGAACTTGTGAAAGAAGCCGCTGTTGATATCGAACCGAAGCAGACAAGCGGGTACCCGCATTACACGCCGCTCGATATAGAAGGCGGCCGCGCGTCGGCGCTTCTGGACAATCATACCAGGGCCCGCGCGATAATGGCGGAACGTGCCGGCTGGAACATGCCGCAGTCGTTCGGCGACGCCTCGGCGGAAGCGGACGCCGCAAAGAACGGCGCGGCGCTCTTCGATATGAGCGACTTCGGCCTGATTGAGGTGTGCGGCGAACGCGCGGTCATGTTCATGCAGGGAGTTGCCACGGTCAACATCTATGACCTCAGGCCGGGTCACGCGACGCACGCATTTTTGTTCGACTCGGACGACCGGCTTATTGACGACGTGATTATCTTCCGGTTCGCCGCTCTCAAGGATGGCCGCGAAAGGTTTATCGTTAGGACCAACCCCGAAAATCACGACCGCGTTCTTACGTGGTTCAGGGCGCTGAGCGACTGCTACGTACTCTACGACAAGAAAGACGTGATGGGCAAGATCGAAGGGCCGGTCACCGTCGAGGACCTGCGCACGTGCGGCGGCGCCGAAAAACGGCTGGTGTGCATGGCGCTTGCCGGCGCGAAGTCGCAAGGCGTCTTCGGCAAGATTCAGGCAGAAGCGGGGGAAATCGCCGCATACGAATTCATTCAGACGGGAATTGCCGGCGTAAACACCATTGTGCTGAAGATTGACTGCAAGGTCGCCGGTTCCTTTTACCTCATGCTCGTGCATCCCGAAGACGCTCCGGGCCTGTGGGGGACGCTGCTGGAAGGCGGCGCGACCCCTGCCGGGGTCGAGGCCCTGCGCAAAATCTTCGCCGAGGCGGGCCTGCCGTCTTACGAAACCGAGTCGCGGCCCGATGTGACGGCGCTTTACACGTCGAACGAAAAACGGTTCGACCTCGGCAAGTTCCACTTCATCGGCCAGAAGAAAATCGTTGCAGAGGTCAAGCCGACCGCGGATAAGGAGCCTTTCCGCTGGGAGGAAAAGGAAGGCGAAGTTAAAAAGACGCCGCTTAACGCCGAGCACCACAAACTCACAAAGAAGGCCTTCATGATACCCTTTGCGGGCTGGGAGATGCCGGTATGGTATAGTAGCGTCGGCGACGAACACACGGCCGTGCGCACAACGGCGGGGCTTTTTGACGTGGCGCACATGGGCTGCCTCGGCTTTGAGGGCGAATACGCCGGGCGTTTCCTGGATATGGTCACCACCAACTACGTGCACTGGCTCATGCCCGGGCAGTCACAGTATTCCTACATACTCGACTGCGACGGCCGCATTATAGACGACTGCATGGTCTATCGGCGCGAGCGGGACAAGTATCTCATGGTCGTGAACGCCTCCAACGAGGAGAAAGTAAAGGCATACTTCCGCGGCGTCATCGAGGGCAGGTACCTTCTGGACCGCGACAATCCGTTGAAGAAACCGGAGGGCGAGTTCACCTTCCGTGATTTGAAGGACCCGAGGGAAGGAGACCACTGCAAGGTTGACATCGCGCTCCAGGGGCCGAACTCGCCGATGATCTTGCGGGCGATGACCGACAGCGCCGAACTGAGAGACCGCCTGTCCAGAATAAAGAGCACCGACCTGATAGAGTGCGACCTGGACGGCTTCGACCTGATGATAAGCCGCACGGGATACACGGGGGAGATGTTCGCGTATGAGATATTCGTGCATCCCGGCCAGGCAGTGGACCTGTGGCGGAAACTGCTCGAGCGGGGGCAGGAATTCGGATTGAAGCCCGCGGGGCTCGGCGCGCGCGACTCAACGCGCACCGAGGCCGGGCTGCCGCTTTACGGCCATGAACTCGAGGGGCCCTTCGGCATTAACCCCATCGCGGCGGGATACGGCGCTTACGTAAAATTCCACAAGCCGTTTTTCGTGGGCAGAAAGCCCTTGATGGAAGCGTCGAAAAACATCACAATGGAAGTCGTGCGCTTCAGCATGAATGAAAAGGGAGTAAAGACTCTTCACCACGGCGACCCGCTGGTAAACCGCAAGGGCCGTTTCATCGGCAACGTCACCAGCGCCGCGCTGGTGGGCGGCTGCCAGATGGGCATGGCTTACGTTGACAGCAAGTATGCCGTCGAAGGAACAGCGATAGGGGTATTCCCGATGCCGCATGGCGACAAGAAGGACTGGTCGGAAAAGATGAAGGACCAGTTGGAAATCGGCGATAAAATTTACCTGCATGATTGGGGGAAAATCATATCGCGCTTCCCCGAGAAGCCTACCCCCGGGATGCCCCAGTCGCTGCGCGATAAACTCGTAACCTTTCGCAGTTATCCAGAGTAGTAATTACCTAAATTTTGGAGGACATCGAGCATGTGGCCGGAAGACCTTAAATACACGGAAAGCCATGAATGGGCGAAGGTGGAAGGGGATGTGGTTACCACGGGGCTTACCGAGTTTGCGGTAACACACCTCAGCGACCTCGTATTTATCGACCTGCCGGAAGTAGGCGATATGGTCACGCAGAACGAGGGTTACGCCGAGGTCGAGTCGGTAAAGGCCGTGGCCGACGTCAACGCGCCAGTCAGCGGAGAAATAGTCGAGGTCAATGAAGCGCTCTCCGACGATGTGGAAATTATTTCCAGGGACTGTTATGACGAGGGATGGATAGTCAAGATCAAGATGAGCAACCCCTCGGAGATGGACAACCTGATGAACGCGAAAGAATACGCCAAACACGCGGAGGCCGAAGAAGAAGCGGGCCACTAACAAGACCTGTCTTCACGGCCGGAACGGGAAGTCTTGCAAAACGGAGATTGACATCTCCGCGAGACCGCCTTCGTAATCGGCGGATTCGACCGCCTTTTACCGTCATCCGAACGTAGGCGGGGCGTCCCGCCATGGCGGTCATTTGTAATTTTGGAGTCATCATGCCATATATCCAGAACACCGAACGCGAAGTCAGGGAAATGCTGGAAACGATAGGCGTTTCCTCAATTGAGGACCTTTTCAGGGACATCCCCGCCGAGGTACGCGTGAGGGGACATCTCGATATGCCCTCGCGGATGTCCGAGATGGAACTCATGCGGCACATCGACTCGATAGCGTCGAAAAACCTGTCGACCGGCGACTGCATATCTTTCCTGGGGGCGGGGGCGTACAACCATTTCATACCTTCAATCGTTGACCACCTGGCGGGGCGCGCGGAGTTCTACACCGCTTATACGCCCTACCAGGCCGAGGCCAGCCAAGGGGTACTCCAGAGCATCTTCGAATACCAGACGCTCATCGCGGAACTCACCGGCACTGAGATATCGCAGGCGTCCCTTTACGACGGTGCGACCGCACTGGTGGAGGCGGTCTCCCTGGCGCGGGCCGTGACGAAAAAACGCGGCCGAGTCCTGGTCTCCGGGGGCATACACCCCGAGTACCTGCAGACCCTTCGCACTTACTCCGCCAACCTTGAGATGAAGATCGAGACGGTGGACCTGGACGAAGGTCTGACCTCGCCGGAAAAACTGAAGGAGATGCTCGACGACGACACGATGTGCTTCGCGTTCCAGTCGCCGAACTTCATGGGGTGCATTGAAAACGGTCCCGCCATCGTCAAGGCGGCGCACGAGCGCGGGGCGCCGGCCATCGCCGTCGTCGACCCGATATCGCTTGGGCTGCTC
>QNCA01000244.1 GCA_003644325.1 Planctomycetota bacterium | reverse complement strand
CGGAGCCGTTCCGCCCTTGTCGGAACGGATCGTAGATTGGTGACTGTCACCGTAAGGCCCGGCAAAATGGAAACTTATAGTCAAACATCCGGCATTGCCCGGAAAAAGTCAGTCAACTTGAGTGATTACATGATTCTATCCGCTGTGGATATTTTTGCAACCTGATTTTCGAGCGGGGAGCGTTCAAGTACGGGGCGTCCGTTTGCCGATTCTAAGTTTAAGAGCAGCCGTTGACTGCTTGTTAATCGTATGGAGAGGCGCGCGGGAGAGGTGCGCCCTGTGAAGGTGAAATCCGTCGATATGGAGTGACATTCCACGGAGACGCTCTCGCGGCGGCGCCTCCCCTCCATTCACATGTATCCTTTCAACTGTCTGAACGGCGAGTCCGGCGGAGTGATAGCACAGAAATCATTTTTGCTATATGCGGCCAACCAGGCGAGTGTGCTGGTGCGGCTGGTGACGGTGGCGGTCGTCGCCAACATTCTGGGCGCGGCGAGCATCGGGATTATCGCTTTTGCCTACGCCTTCATCGGATTTTTCCTGTTCCTTTACAAGTTCGGCCTGGACACGGCGCACATGCGCAAGATAGCCGACGGGGCCGACGTGGGCGAATGCGTGGGCGCATATGTCCTGCTGAAAACGATGATAACGCTCGGCACGACTGCCCTCGTCGTGGCGGTGATGCTGGCGGGCGGGGCGTTCGGCTACAAGTTCGGCAGCGTTGCGGAACAGACCGTTGTGGCGCTGATTCTGGTTTCCGTGGCAATCGGACATCTCTTCGACTTTCCGCTGGCGACCTTCACGGCGCGGCGCGAGATAGCGCGCAAGGTGACGGTGGGCACGCTGAGGTCCGTGCTGGACCTGCCGATTGTTCTCATAATACTCCTGGTGGTAGGCATGCGGAACGTGCAGGGCCTGGCGCTGGGGCATCTGATAAACGAGATAGTGGCGGTGAGCATAGGCATCGTCCTGTACCGTCGCGCGGCGCGCGCGGGCGGCTACCGCATGCGGATGCCGCGATGGGCATTGCTGCGGGAGTACCTGATGTTCGCGTTGCCGATGCTCGGCAGCCTGGGGCTGGGGTGCCTGGCGGTCAACGTAGATTTGGTGATGGTGAAGGAGTTCATGGGCAATGCGGCGTCGGGCAATTACTACGTGGTCAGCCGCATATCCGCGGCGGCGCTGGGCATCGCGGCGGCGCTGATGACGGTGGTCCTGCCGACCGCCTCGGCGCTGTACGCGCGCGGGAAATCGGCGGACATCGCGCGCCTGCTGCGGCAGTCGGAACGCTTTCTGAGCATGATTGTCGCCTTCCTGTCGATGGGGATGTTTGTCTTTGCCGAGGAGATAATGCTGATTTTCGGCGAGGACTTCGCCGGGCTGGCGCCGATGATAATGCGCGTGTTCGCCGTAATAACGTTTCTGTTCGCCGTGAACCGCCCGTTCGACAGCGCGGCGATAATATCCAACAGGCCTTGGATACACTTCCACCTGACGGTGGTCCTGACGGCGGCGAACATAGCGCTGAACCTGGTTTTGATTCCAAAGAGCATCTTCGGCGTGCGGATGCTGGGTCTGGGCGCTGTGGGCAGCGCGCTGGGCACGGCATGCCTGGCGGTCGCGGGTTTTCTGATGGCACGGCTGGTGGCGAAATGGCTCCTTGGCGTTAGGACGTACAGGGGCGTTCTAACGCACCTGTTTGCGGCGGCGGTTGTGGGCGGAGCATGCCGGCTGGCAAAGCCATACCTGCTGCAGGGCGGGCGCTGGGATGCGCTGCTGAAGACCTCGGCGCTGGGCGTCGCCGCGGCGGGCGTTTACCTGGGCCTCTTGCGCCTGTTGGGAGAATTCTCGGCGAAGGATCTCAGAAAAATCCTGGCGATGATGAACCCGGCGAGGATGAAGGAACAGTTCGTGGAGGAGATTTTCACACCGCCTGCCACCGCCCGTGACAAAAACGAAAAAGAAGCGCTCCTGACCGGCTGACCGGCGCCGGGCGGGCATCCGGGATTTTTACAAGGCAAGTTAAATGAAAAAGATAGTGATAATTGATTACAAAACGGCAACGGACGAAACTGCCGAACTGGTGCGTGAGTTCGACGCCGATGAGGACGTGAAGCGTATCGTGCTTTTCCGGTCGCGCATACCGGTGGTCTGCCCGGGCGTAAGCGGCAAGGTGCGCCTCTCGGAGGACTACTTTCGGGACGCGGACTATCGCGAGATTGACAGGCGCACATACGCCCTGGTGAAGGAATGGTATAACACGCCACGGGCAGGTAACGGCACGGGGATTACCGAATTTCTCGGAATGCAGATGGGAAGTTTCGTCGAATACAAACTCGCCGAAACCCTGTTGCGGATTATCAAGGACACGACGGCGCTGAGACGCATCCTGGAGGATTGGAACGGCGCGGTCATCCTTTGTTGCGAATCGCCGGAATTCCGCGAGAGCGCGATACACGTGTGCCGCGGGCGCGGGCTCGCGTACGAAGAAAGGCGCAAGCCGTCACGCTCCGCCGCGCATTGCATCTACGACCCGGCGGAATGGAGCGCAGTGGGAAAGGGGGCGATAGAGGTACTGGAATCGCTGATTTACCTTGAGATGCCTTGCGACGGGCGGGACCGCCGGACACTAGTGCACGACGGGTCGCGCCTTCGCGCGCGGTTCAGGGAGGCGGGGTACCGGGTGGGGGAGATGGACCTTCGCCTGGATCCACTCGGTTTCCTGAAGACGCTGCTCCACAACTTGCCGTCGCTGCTGAGGGCACGGTTCGAGCGAAACGCGGTCCGACGGAAGGCATCGGCGCATTTCGCCGCGACGTGGAAAAGGCTGGAGGATGACGGAGACTTCCAGAGCGTTTTCAGGTACGGGGATTTGAAATTCTGGCCGCTTGTCGGGCCCTACCTGGAGGATATATTCCTGCGGCGCTTTCCGGCGATAGCGGGCGCGGTCGCGTATCGCCGGGTCATATACGAGGCCCTGGGGGTCGAGGGAATTGTAGTCAGCGACGACGCGCAACTGATAAAGAGGATAGACCTGAAAGCGGCGCAGGTCCCCTCGCTGTACGTGCAGCACGGCGTGTCGGGCGAGTCGAACGGCGAGGATATCCTGAAAACCGACATGATGGCGACGTGGGGCGAGGCTGGCCGGGAGTGGCACGTCGCACTGGGCAACGACGCGGCGAAGTTCACGGTAACCGGCAACCCACGGTTCGACAGGCTGGCCCGTTACCTGAACGCCCCGCCGAAGGCGTGGAGGGATGAACTCACGGAAAGGCTGCATTTGGAAGATCTCTCGGGCCTGGTGGTCTTTGCGACGCAGGTGGCGCCGAAGCGTTCGGCGTACGACACGGACGACGAAGACGAGGCGCTGGCGTGGGGGGTGTGCCGCGCCGTGGCGCTTCTCCCGCGCGGGCGACTGGTTATCAAGTTGCACCCGCGCCAGCGCGGCAGGGAGGCGATGTACCGCGAAATAGCGGACCGGTGCGGGTTGCAGGGCTACAGAATCATCCGCGATGTGCCGCTGAGCATGCTGCTGGCACACTGCGATTTATTCATCACGGAGAGCAGCACCGCTGCGTACGAGGCGTGCCTGTGGGACGTGCCGATACTGATAGTAAACCTGACCAGGCGCGGGGACATAGTGCCCTATGTACCGGGGGGAGTGGCCCTTGGGGCATACGCGGAGGAGGATATTGCGCCGACGCTAAGAAAACTGCTCGAAAATGACGAAAGCAGAAAGAGGCTGGCCGCAAACCGGGACAGGTTCGTGGAGCGCCACCTGTACCGCATGGACGGCCGTGCCACGCACAGGGTGATGGAGGCGCTGGGGCGGATGGTCCATGCCGGGCGCGTGCCGGCGGGGCGGCCGGGCCTTGCGCGTGCCGGAAAAGCGGATATAATGAGGCGAACATCAATTTTTTGAGGGGGGG
>QNCA01000243.1 GCA_003644325.1 Planctomycetota bacterium | reverse complement strand
GAACTGCGGGCTGCTGATAATGCCCAGCGCCAAGCCGTCGGGTTTGACCGTCTTTACCGTGCCGCTGCGGGCGTGCCAGTAAAGCATCGGGTTGTGCCCCGCGCAACTCATCTTCAGCGCCCTGCGCTCCAGGTCAAGAATCACGTAAAACGCCGTGACGAACATCCCCTTCTTTATGTCGCGCGCAATGATCCGGTTGGTCTTGCGCAGCGTGTCCGCGGGGGAATTGTTGCCGCGCGCCTCGTACCTTATCAGGCTGCGCACCATGGTCATCACCATGGAGCCGGGTACGCCCTTGCCCGACACGTCGGCTATCATTATACCCCAGTGGCGGTCGTCGATGGGAATAAAATCGTAATAATCTCCGCCTATCTCCTTCGCCGGGAGATAGACGGCGTGGATTTCGAAACCGGGAAGTTCCGGTATGGAGGAGGGCAACAGGGATGTCTGTATGGTCTGGGCTATCTCCAACTCACGGGCGAGGGCGCGCTGTTCTATCTCCCATTTCTGCGCCTCCTCCAGGCTGCGCGTCATCCTGTTGAACGTCCGGGCCAGCATGCCCACCTCGTCGTTCTTGTAACCGAACGCCCGATGGGTCAAATCCCCCCGGCTGACGATGTTCATGTCGTGCACGAGTTTCCTGACCGGCCGGGTGACGAGCGTGGCCAGCAGGAACGAAAACCCGAGCGCCAGCGCCAGCGCCGCAACGCAGGCAATCAGGACGCCCGTGACGAACTTCGACGTCACCTCCCCTATTCGTCTGGCGGATAGAAAGAGTATGACGTTGCCGACTGTTCTGCCGTCGCTGTTCAGTATCGGCTTGCGAAACTGGCGCACGGCGTACTCTTCCCTGCCGCCGCCGGGCTTGAACCAGGTGAACTTGTCATCGGCCATGTATATGTCGGTCTTGACTCTCCGCCCGGCGATGTCGCGCGCCAGGTAAACGCGCTCACGCTCGAACTTCGCTCTGGCCCCCTCGCCCTCAAGGGCGTTGTAAGACAGTAACACCTCGACCTTGCTCCCCGGCCTCAGGTCCGGCCGGGCGGTGATTATGACGTTGATGACCTCGCTGGTGTCAACGCCGCACATCACGATGGCGTCCCTCAGCGGATTGTCCTTCAGCCGCAGTTCCTTCGAGGGAAGCGGGGGGGCATCCGCCTTATGGCTGTAGTACAGTCTGAGATTGTAATCCTGCTGCGCCCTGGCGGCCTCCCAGTATTCCAAGTCAACCGCGGCCAGGGCGTTTACCAGTCGCGCGCCGTTCGCGTTTATCTGGTCGTTTATCTCGGCGCGCACCATCAGCGCCACGACCAGGCCGAAGATGCCGAAGAGGATGAGAAGGGCGAGACCTATGCGCCAGGCGAACTTTACCGCAAGACATGAGAGCGGCGACGGCTCTTCCCTGTCCGCGCCATGTTTCGCCTGTTCTTTTCCTGATGCGTCCGTCATTGCAATGTCACCGCCGTCCGCCGTCATCCAACCGCAATGACGGCATTGTAACAAATGAACCCCGTGTGCAAAACCAGGTTTGCGAGAACGCCGGCAGCCAGGTCGTCCACGGCAATCCCTACCCATCCGGGCAGGCGCTCCGCCTGACGCACCGGAAAGGGCTTGGCGATATCGAAAATCCGGAAGAGCACGAACCCGCCGACAAGGACGACGGCCGGATGGACGGCGGGCGCGAACAACACGGTCACGAACATGCCCAGCGCCTCGTCAACGACCATTTGCGGGGGGTCAGCCTTCCCGAAGCGCGCCTGCGCCCACCCTGCGCTGAAGGCGTTGCCCAGGAGCGCCAGCAGGGCCGGCATCCCTATCGCGGCGTATTGCCAGGGCGGCGGAATAAAAAGGAAGACCGGAAGACAGATGAGCGCGGCGAGCGCCGCGCCCGCCGTGCCCGGCGCGCGAGGCACGTAGCCGGCGTAGAAAAAGGTGGCTATTGCTTCCTTAAGCCGGTCCATTGCTCAGCACCCGCGCCGCCCTCTGAATATAAAGGATGCCGCTGAGCAGCGTCCAGCCCACCGCCAGCCATAACAGTATTGTAGTTCCTATGGCAAAACCGATGTGATAGTTCAGCGCCGCCTGATGCAGGAGAATGGCGCAGATGGCGGCGCTCTGGAATATCATTTTCTGCTTGCCCCAGACGTTCGCGCCGAACTTTATATTGCGCGATTCGGCATATCCCCTCAGCGCGCTTATCAGGAATTCACGCCCGACTATGACTATCACCATCCATATCGCCACGTTCACAAAGTATTTTTGCGTACCCGCGGCGTCTTCGACGCTCCGCAGGTAAGGATTTCCCTTCAGGTGGTAAAACGCGAAAAGGATAAAAGCCCCGCAGACGAGAAGTTTATCGACAAAGGGGTCCGCAATCCGGCCGAAGGCCGTCTCCATGTCGTACTTCCGCGCCAGGAACCCGTCCAGCCAGTCCGTCGCCGCCGCCAGCAGGAACGTCCCCAGGGCAATGAGATACCACAGCCTATGTTCGCCGGTGGAAGATGCAAAATGTATGAAAAGGAAGAAGGCGAATGCAAGTAGAACGCGGAACATGGTTACAAGGTTGGGTATCTTGAGCAGGTCTACGTAACCGCGTTTTGTTTCAGACATGGCACAGCCACGATGAGGAGCGGGAAAAATTGGAATTGAGGGCGGGGTTCACTCTTTCAACTCGACCGACCAGTAAGCATCGCCCAGAAACTGTTTCCACGAGCGGTATTTTTCGTGCCTGATTTTCAGTTGAATCAGTGGATTTCGGCGGGGGCGCGTGGGTCTTTTTACGAGTTTCATCCGGGCTTCCCACGGTGTCCTGCCGGCCTTGCGGTTGTTGCATGACGTACAGGCGCAGACCACGTTTTCCCACAGCGAGCGGCCGCCCTTCGACTTGGGTATGACGTGGTCCAGCGACAACTCCGTGGTCGGAAACTTCCTGCCGCAGTACTGGCATCGGTTGCGGTCGCGCGCGTAGATGTTGCGGCGGTTGAACTTTACCTCCTGGGGCGGCAGTTTGTCGTAAAAAAGAAGGCGGATGATCCTGGGAACGGCTATCCGGAAACTGACCGTGCTGACCCAGTCGTCACACGGCTCGAACTCTTCCCGGAACTGCGACAATTCCTTCCACGACTCGAAGGTGTGCGTGCTGAATGTCTCATTGCGCCAGTACACCACCTCCGCGGCCTGCTTGAACAGGAGCACAAACGCCCTGCGAGCAGTCGTAACGTGCACCGCCCTGAAGCGATGGTTCAGCACCAGTACATTACTGTGTAACGCGCCTGTAGTCATTGCAACACCTGTTCCCCGCCGATATGCCCTTACGCGGGGTAACGCCCCTCCCTTCTCCTCTCTCTATCGTTAATGCTAGCACATTCCGGACAGAAGTCAAACGTTTTCCACGGTCCGGAGCACGCAAGAATCCTGGGTGGCTGCCGGCGCGGCCCTTCCGGAATTCCTACATGCTCCCCACGGCCCGGAAGGCCGTCAGCGCAGCGCCGAGTATGCCCGCGTCGTCGCCCAGTCGCCCCCTGACTATGCGCGCGCTTTTATAGGCGGCCTTGAAGCAGTTCCGACGCGCCTCCTCGCGCAAGGGGCCGAGAATCATCCTGCCGGCGCGCGCCAGCCCCCCGCCGATGACCACCACCTGCGGATTCAATATCCCCAGCAGATTGCCGACCGCGAACCCGATGAGGCGCCCGGCTTCGTCCAGAATCTCCCGTGCGGCGGCGTCGCCCGCCCTGGCCGCGCGGGAGACTAACTCGGACGTAATGGCGGAGGGCTTCCCGCCTGCAAGGCGCAGTATCAGTGAATCCCCCTCGCGCCGCACCTTCGCGCGGGCCGAGCGAACCACGCCTGTCGCGCTGGCGTATGCCTCCAGGCAGCCGCGCCTGCCGCAGGCGCAACGGCGGCCCCCGCGCCTGACCGTAAGGTGGCCGAACTCCGCGGCGACG
>QNCA01000242.1 GCA_003644325.1 Planctomycetota bacterium | reverse complement strand
TTACCAGCGAGACTTTCGAGGCCACTCCGCTCAAACTGGGAATTCAATACATCTATCATTCCTGGGCCTTCAAAAGGGATGCGGCCAAGGACTTCGTGTTTCTCGAAAGGAAAGTCATCAACCGGTCGGCTTACATCGTGGACGAATCCCCGCCGATCCAGACCGGTCCCTTCACCTGGAAGAACTGCTTTTTCGCCCAGCGGATCGACCCGGACGTGGGCCAGAACTGCTACGATGACCGTTCCGGTTTCATGAAGTCGAAGAACCTGGGGTTCACTTTCGACCGGGACTTCACCGACGCCGGCAAGCCGATCGGTTTCATGGGCGTGCGCCTGCTGAAAACCCCGGTGGTTAACGGACAGGAACTGGGGCTCACCAACTGGACTTCGATCCAGAATCCTTCCAGCAATTACATCGTGCCCGATCCTACGGAGGACAACACCGAATACCGGATAATTTCGGCGGCACCGGGGCAGGTGCTCGATCCGGTTTACGATCCGACCAAGGAATTTCAGTTCTCCGGCGTCACCGGCGATACCAGACAGATAATAGCCAGCGGTCCGTTCGACATGCAGCCCGATGAGGAACAGTCGATGACCATGGCCTTCCTTTTCGCCTATGCCAAAGATGCGGACCCGGCTTACGAGACGGACGAAGACATCATCGCCCAGCTCGGCCCTCTGGTCAAAGTGGCCGATGCGGTAAAACTGTTCTACGAGCTGGGCGAGATGGCCAAGGGCGCGCCCGCTCCCGGCATCACCTTGATCCCCGGGGACAACCAGGTGACGATCCAATGGGACGCCGTGGATTTCTCCAACCCCAATATCGAGATCGCCGAGTACAAGCTCTACCGGTCTTTCAACGCGGCCGGACAGGACCCGCAGGGCAATCCCGACTACCAACTTCTAGGCACGTTCGAGCAGCAGGCGAATAAGACCTACTCCTATGTAGATGACGACCAGGCGCTGGTCAACGGCTGGAAGGTCTATTATGCGATAACCGTGGTTGACCAGCTCTCCGGAGAACTGGCCGAAATCCTGGGGGCTGGAAAACAGGAAAGCGAACCTACTTTTTCACTGGCCAATTCCGTTACTCCGCGCACTGACGCTCTGGCGCTGAATCAGCGGGATGTGCTAAAGATCCGGGTGGTGCCCAATCCGTTCTATGCCCACGCTTCGTGGGACATCTCCCCCACGGAGAAACACGTGCAGTTTATAAACCTGCCTGGAACATGCACCATTCGTATCTTTACCATCAGCGGAAACCTGGTTAACGTCCTCCAGCACACCAATGGTACCGGCACCGAGAACTACAACCTCCGCAACCGGTTCGGCGAGCCATTGGCCAGCGGTATTTATTACTATGTAGTTACCGATCGTAGCGGTGATAAAGAGACAGGCAGATTTGTTGTGGTACAGTAGATATCAATATATCGCCGAACTTATGATACAAACAGGAGGAATGATGAAAATAAAAGGGATAAAGAATTTCTTGGCGGCACTGATGTGCGCCAGCCTTCTCCCGGCCTCATTGTGGGCGCTGAAGGAATACCCTGACGTGGGATACGGCAGGGTGGAAGGTTATTCGGCTGTGGGCAGGCGGTCCGGCGAATTTCTGACCATTCCGGTCAGTGCACGTTCGGTGGGGTTGGGGGACGCCTTCACCGCAATAGTTGACGATATAAGCGCGATATACTACAACCCTGCCGGATTGGGGTTTCTGGAACGTCCCGAGTTCCAGTTCACCCTGGTAAGCCTGCCGGCGGATGTACGGTACAACTATGCCGCCGTGGCGGTGCCTCTGGCTGATGGTCAATGGGTTGTAGGCGGTTTCTACGGAATGCTCAGCATGGAACCAATAGAGGAAACCACGATCCTGTTTCCCAACGGCACGGGAAACGAAGTGGATGTATATTCTCAAGTTCTGGGTGGAAGCCTGGCCTACAACTTCTCCGACCGGTTTTCGGCAGGTATATCCATCAAGCATGTTTACGAGGATTACTGGAGTGTTACGGCACAGGCGGTGGGTTTCGATGTAGGTACGAACTACCATACAGAACTCTTGGGACACCAATTCAGACTCGGAATAGCAATCCAGAACCTCGGCACCAGCCTGCACTTCAGAGGGGCCAGGCTTCAAACCATAGTCAGCCCGGAACATATCCCTCAGGAGCAGGAAGAAGCGGCCTATGTCAACCGGGATCCCCGCCCCCAGCGGGAACTCGAATACCGGACCCACGGCAATACTCTGCCCACCAGTTTCAAGATAGGAGTTTCCATGGTGCTGGCCTCCAGCGAGTCGGCAAGCTGGGTTCTGGGAGTGGATCTGATGCAGCCTAACAACATTCCAGTCACCTATGCGGTAGGAACCGAGATCAACGCCGATTTCAGCGAGTCCCTCAAGGGAGCGGTGCGTTTCGGATGGCGCATTCAGACCGACCAGGATGAGAGCAAACTGGGAAGCGGGTTCTACGGTGACGGGACCGCCGCCCGCGGCCTCAGCTTCGGCGGAGGCATGGAGCGCAGATTCGACAGGTTCGGTGTGGGGTTCGACTACGCCTACCGGAACATGGGATATCTTGCGGCAAACCACTTCTTCGGTTTGAAGGTGAGATTCTGATTGGGCCGACAGGGGAACAAGGAAAGGCAAGTGCAGGGGGCGGCCTCCCGGCGGGGGAGCTGTTTCTCTTGATACCGGATTATCATGCTGCTTCGATGAGAAATTTTCGAAACTCGTCTCGAACAGCCCGCCATTAATACCAAGGGTTTGCTCGTTTGGCTGACACAAAAAGCCGGCGGTCAAACCCTTTTTTGTGTCAATATGGGGCTTTCTTGCCAATATTATGGCTGGCATATGCTCTGATATATCCCCCCAAGTTACCCCGGAGCAAATTCCGCGGAATTCTTTTCGATTAAACCAATGGGAGGCTCTGCAAAGGAGGAGACGAAAAGAGGGGAACTTCCTATGAAGAGCCTAGGATGTCCCGCCTCCTCTACTGCCGGGACCTGGAGAGAATCTGAGTTCAACTTGCAATTTAACTCGCCTTGCGCCCGGTGTACTCCGGAGGTTTGCGGAAGTTCTCAAGCCACAGGGCGCACCCTTTGCGTACCGAGCTGAAACCGTACTTTTCCCGCAAGGTGTCCACTGTGCTGTAAAGCCTGAGGCGTCGATTCTGGAAGCCTTCGGCAAAGAGGTCGAGCTGGTCCTCCGCCGGGCGCAGGCTGGAAAGGGTTACTCCCAGCAGGCGCACCCTCACCCCGCGCTCCAGAAGGGGAAGCATGAGCCTGTGTGCGGTCTCGAAAATTTCCTGATCACAGCGGGTTCCCTCTCCAACCGAACTCGAGCGGGTGACTGTTTTGAAATCCGAGTATCTCAGGCGCAGGGTAACCGTACGTCCCACCATACCCATCCGGCGAACTCGGGCGCCCACCTTCTCGGAGAGGTGGTAGAGTATTCCCTCCAGGAAGCACCGCTCGAGAGTGTCCTGGGTGAAAGTCACCGAATGCCCGGCTGATTTCGCGGGCGGTCTCTCAGCTTCCACCCTGAGACTTCCCTGGCCCCGGGCCATGTTATAGAGCCACTCGCCGGTGCGGCCGAAAACCCGCACCAGCAGCGAAAGCTCCAGCCGACTGAGCTCCCCTACAGTGGAAAGGCCGAGGCAGGCCAGGCGGTGGCCCAGATGGACGCCCACTCCGGGCACCTGCTCCAGGTGCAGAGGCGCCATAAAAGTCCTCTCGCACCCCGGGAACACCTGCAACAGTCCCGAGGGTTTGGCAATCTTGGAGGCTACTTTGGCTACCAGCTTGTTGGTAGCGATCCCTGCGGAAAGCTCCATGCCGAAAGTATCCCGGATCTGGCGCAGGATCCGGTCCACGGTGCTAAACACCGGACCGTAGCAGCGGTCGAAACCGGTGAGGTCGAGGTAGGCTTCATCTATCGAGCTCATCTCGACCAGCGGGGAC
>QNCA01000241.1 GCA_003644325.1 Planctomycetota bacterium | reverse complement strand
GGGAGAGACCGGGCGCAAAATAGGGCAAGGGCAAGGGGCAGGGACAAGGGGAATTGCATTTCCTATACAAGTCCGATTCAAGTCTCTGTTTCAAATCTGTGTTTATCCGTGTTTATCCGTGGTTCCAAAATTATTTCTGGAAGAAGAATTCGTCCGGTGATATCTCGCGGACGTTGACCAGGTCCGCCCCGAAGAAGCGGCGGCCGATGGAAAGGAAACGCTGCGATGAGTCGCTGACGAAGAAACGGCGCTGGGGGAATGAGGGGGTATCACAGAGCATCTCTTTGTCGCACAGGAAGCGCTTAACCTCGGCGGCTGTCTCCTCCGCGGAATCGACGACCGTCACTTCGTCCCCCATTTCCCGTCTCACCGCTTCCTTCAAAACCGGATAATGCGTGCAGCCCAGCACCAGCGCGTTAACCCAGGCATCCCTGAACGGCGCGAGATAACCCCTGAGCGCCGCCGTCACCACGGGGTCGTCCCACTCGCGGCCTTCCTCGACGATGGGCGCCAGCAGCGGCGTGGGCAGGGCGAGGATTTCGATGCCGCCGTCGAGGTTGCGGACGGCGCGCTGGTATGCGCCGCTGGCGATGGTGGCCTCGGTGCCGATGATTCCGACCTTCCCGCGCCCGGCGGCCCGGACCGCGGCGCGTGCGCCGGGCTCCACCACGCCGATTAGCGGCACGCGGAACGTGCCGCGCAGGTGGTCCATGGCTATGGCGGAGACGGTGTTGCAGGCGACGACGACAAGTTTCGGCTCGAAGCGCAGGAGGAAGTTCACGTCTTCGACGGCGTAGCGGCGTATGGTGCGTTCCGATTTCGTGCCGTAAGGCACGCGGGCGGTGTCGCCGAAGTAGATGATGTTCTCGCGGGTCAGGAGCGAGGCGACCGCGCGGGCCACGGTCAGCCCGCCCAGGCCGGAATCGAAAATCGCAATGGGCCGGTTGGCCGGACTTGAGTTGCTGTCGGACATGTCCCCTCCACATGAACCGCGAATGCGCCCAACGAGACGCTTTTTTCCTCCTTCTGGCTTACGACGGCATTCTAGCCCGGAGCGGGGAATTTTCAAGGGGTTAATCGAAATGAAACCTAAAGAGGGCAGACCTCTTTAGATTTCATTTCGCAGGAAAGGCGAATTTGCTTGACAATGTGAATAAAGGTGATACAATGTGAATGAAGATTCATTATGTGAATATACGTTCGCAGAGGCGCGCGAACGAGAAGACAACGTTTCGGAGTGGAGACAGCATGGCAAAGAGAATACCCGGGCGTCACGAGCGCGAGCGCAAGCGGCACAGGGCCGAGATACTTCGGGCCGCGGAGGAAGTCTTTACGGAGAAGGGCTTTCACGGCGCTTCCATGCAGGACATCGCCGAGCGCGCGGAGTTTGCAGTGGGAACACTGTACAAGTTCTTCCCGGGGAAAGAGGACTTATATCATGCGTTGTTTGTTGAAAAGGTGGGGAGAATCGAAGCCATCATCGGCGAGAACATGGACAATGCGACTGGACCGGTGGGGAAACTGGAACGTCTAATTGAAATCAACCTGCAGATAGCCGAGAAGTACAAGAAGTTCTTCAGACTGTACCTCCGGGAGATAATAGGGAAGTTTCCGGTGAACCCGGCGACGCAGCCGCAGATAAAACGGCTTCGGGACCACATCGTAAAGCGGGTGGCGGATGTCATAGCGGCCGGAGTCAAGCGTGGGGTCTTGAGGAAGGCGGACCCCCGGGCGATGACAATGGTGCTGCTGGGCATGCTGCGCGGCTCCGCGTTCATCTGGGTAGAAGGGCGGCACAAGTTGACGCTGGATGAACTGACCGAGACGGTCAAGAAAATGTTTTTTAAGGGTGTCCTGGCCGACGATGCGTGAGTCGGCGACGGAAGGGACTACATGCTTTCAGTATGGGCGGAGCGAGAAAAGGCGGAGAGAAATGACGACAACGCGAATGACCAGAATTTTGTGCTTGGCGCTGCCGGCTGTGCTGACGGTCCTTGCCACGGGCTGTGCGGGCCGGGCGGGGGTCTATCGCGACGTGATGGCATCGCGCCGGGAAGCATACGAGCAGTGGCTTGCCCAACGTGAGGCCGCCGATGCCGCCCGGGTTAGAATAGAGGGCAAGTTGTCGCTGCAGGATGCCCTGAAACTGTCGGTCGCGAACAACAAGACGCTCCAGGCGGCGCTGGAGGAGAGAGGCGTGGCGAGGGGCAGGATAGTGGAGGCGATGGGTGAGGCGCTGCCGACGGCCGGGGTGCGGGCCGGTTATACGCGCCTGGACGAGGTCGCCGGTTTTAACATCGGGGGGCAGAGCGTCAGTTTAGGGGACCCGGATAATTATTCCGTCGATTTGACGGTGACTCAGCCGTTGTATCGCGGCGGCGCCATAAGTTCGGCTATTCGCGCGGCGCGGGTGTACGCGGTGTTCACCGACGAACAGGTGCGGGGCGTGGCCCAGCAGATGTTCTTTGACGTAGCAACGGCATATTATAAGGTGCTGCTGGCCCAGCAACTGGTGGAGGTAGCGAAAGACTCGGTGGAGGCGTCCAGGCATTCGCTGAAGTTGGTAGAAAATCGGAAGGCGCTTGGAACGGCGACCAAACTTGACGTCCTTCGCGCGCAGGTGGAATTATCCAATTTCCAGGCGGTGGAGATAAAACAGCGTAACCTGGTTAACCGAGGGAAAACGGCGCTGCTGAAATTAATGGGGGTTTCACAGGACAGTGATATTGAACTTTCCGGCAAGTTGACCTACAGCGAGATAAATCCCGTGTACGAGGAGGCGGTAAGAGTAGCGTTCGAGAACAGGCCGGACATCTTTTCGGCGGAGTTGCAGATACGTATGCAGCGCGAGGCGCTTAACGTCGCGTTCAGCCGGTACTTTCCGTCACTGAACGCCTTTTACACGCAGACGTGGTCGAAGCCGGATCCGCACGACAGCATGCTTGTGAAGTGGGGCGATGCCTGGAAGGCCGGAGTGACACTGGATTGGACGCTGTTCGACCTGAGGCGCGAGGGGAAACTGATGCAGGAGGCGTCGCTGCTCCGACGTAACAGGATTGAGTTAATCGATGCTGAGGAGCGTACATTGCGGGAGATTCAGGCAGCCATACTTACGATACAGGATGCAAAGGAATTTGTGGAGTCCCAGCGATTAAACCAGGAGCGCGCCGAGGAAGGGCTGCGCCTGGCCACGGTCGGACAGGAGCAGGGGGTGAACACGGAGGTCGAGGTATATGACGCGCGGGCCGCGTTGACGCGGGCGAAGGCGAATTATTACCAGGCGCTGTACGACCATACGGTCGCGCGCCTGATCTTACAGCGGGCGATGGGGATACTGGGACCTCGTGCAGGGGCTTCCGTGATGCCGAAAGAGATGAAAACGCCGAAACCGGCGTACATAAAGCCGTTCATGAAGGAGAAAGACGGCGCGCTCTCGACCAAGACGAAGGAAACCACCCCGGCACAACCGCCGGAAACGCACAACCAGAATCGGGAAGTCGAACCATGACGGACAAAACAAAACGCATCATCAGAATAATCATCGGCCTGCTGGCGATTATCGTGGTCGGCATCGGCGGTACTCACGGCTACATCCTTGTCAAGGAAAGCATGAAAGCCGCCCGGATCGATGAAGAGAAACGGCCGGTGCCGGTAAAAGTCGTTTCCGTGGAAAAGGGAGTGATTGAGCAGGCGCTGGTTCTTACGGGGAATGTGGAGCCGCAGTTCGCGGTCGATATCGTGCCGAAGATTTCCGGCAGGCTGGAGCGGCTGGCGCTGAAAGACGGGACACCGGTTGACATCGGTGTCGCGGTGAAAAAGGGCGAGGTCATTGCGGAAATCGACCGCGCGGCGTTTGTGGCGCGGGTTACACAGGCGAAGGCCGCGGTCTCGGTCGCCAGGGCCTCATTGGCCAGGGCGGAGGCGGACCTGGCCGACAAGGAGAGAGAGAAGAAACGCATGGTCAGGCTCTTTGAAAAGGG
>QNCA01000240.1 GCA_003644325.1 Planctomycetota bacterium | reverse complement strand
TTCAGGGGACAGTTCCACATGAAAAATTCCCGCGCCCGTTTCCAGGTTTCTCAAGTTGACTGACTTTTTCTGGATGATGGTGGGTGCTTGATTATAATCTGCTGTTTCACAACATCTTACGGTGACAGTCATCAATCTACGATCCGTTCCGACAAGGTCGGAACGGCTCCGTAATTGGTGACAGTCACCGAAGTTAACAAAAACCCAGTCAACTTGAGCAGGTTTGCAGTCTCAACATACAGTCCTGCCAAACGTATTAACAAAAGGTTCAAGCATGACAATTGCGCTCTCAATGAAGAGCAGCGCTCCCCACGCAAAACGGGACATTCCAGGCAAGAAATCACGGGAGGATTGCGGAAATGAGCCAGTTCTTTACAACTATGAAACGACTGTTCGCCGTTTGTTTTTCCGTCTGGCTTTTGAGCGCCTGGGGCAATCAGCCCCGGATGCAAGCCGACGTGCGCGCCGGGGAACCGCCTCGGGCCGAAGCGGCCGGGCAGCCCGGGCAAAAACCCTTATTAACCCCGGCCAAGGACATCTCGCCGCTGTTTGAGGACCTCCGCTCGCCTTACGCCGATGTGCGGGAGCGGGCGATGTTCGCCCTGGCAAAGGCCGGCAAAGCCGTAACGAAACCCGCGCGAGACGGGCTCGGCGACAAGGACCCGCGCTATCGTGCCGCGTGTATCGACCTGCTGGCCCTTGCGGGCGACGTGAATTCATTGCCCGAACTGGTCGAACTCGCCGCCGGCGACAAAGGTCCCGCCCTCATACGACTGAACGCCCTTCGCGCGGTTGACGTTCTGGACCCGTCCAGGGAAAAGGTCGAGGGCATGCTCAGGGGCGGCCGGGCGCGCGCGGCGGGCGCCGTCCTGAGGGCGCTGCGGGACCTGGACCCCAAGGACCCCGCCAACATCGCGTGGAAGGAAGACCTGCTGGTTTACCGAAACCCTCGGCGCCCGATGTCCAATCTTGCGATAACGGGAGTAGGACAGCAGGACGAGTCCCTGGATGATTTGTTAAACAAGATAAACGGCCTGCTGTCGCAGGGGGAAACCGCCAAGGCGCTGAGCGCCGCTCAGGCCGCCCTGAACAGTGCGCCTGATTCGCTGATGCCCGATAACAGGAACGAGCATCTGTGCGTAAACGCGGCGCTGGTCTATTCCAGGGCCGTCAGGCCGTTCATCCTTTCCAACCTCAAACAGTACCGGGAGATGTTTGACGACCAGGCGCGCAGGCAACTACAGTCGCTCAGGCAGCGTGGAGGAGGGCCGCAACTGCTGAGGGAGTTCCTCTATCGTTACCGTTACACCGCGTATGGCGCAACCGCGTTGAGAATGCTGCTGGAAGAGAAATATGAACGCGAGCGCTACGACGAAGTTATCATGGAGTGGAACGCCTTCCGCGATATCCACGACAAGGCCGACACGGCCTCGCTCATTATAACGGCAATCAGTTACTGCAGGCTCGGCCGGCTGGAGGATGCGCGGACAATGCTGATAGATATCGCCTCAAGGCCGGACGGCGCGAAAGTCCGTGCGGGCGGGGTTGAAATGAAAACATCCGACTTCCTCATGGCCGAAATCCGCAAGGCTCTTGCTGCTGATTCCCGAACCGCTGCCGCAAATTCAGCCGAGGAATTCCCTCAACGGACGACCGGAGTGAAACTGGGTGGACTCGATTTCGGCTCCGTTGCGTGGTCTCGGCACGCCGGAGTCCTCTACGCCGGCGCCCGCGTCGAATACTACACGGATGCAAAGGGGACGGAAATCAAACTAATGCCGTGGGAGATGCCCTCAGACCCCGAGAAGAAAAGGAAATTCCTGAAGGCCCGCAATCTGACCTACCAGAGCGGCGCGACGCCCGGCATTCGATACGGCGGGGCGCCCCCGGTCGATCCTCACCCTTATCGCCCCGTTGTTTGCGGAAATCGGGTGGTCATAAACAACGGGAATAGCGTTTACTGCCTCAGGCTCTCCGACGGAAAACTGCTGTGGAAATACGACAACGGCGTGAACGCCGTCATGCAGGGATCCCGTCAAAACTTAGGCATTCACCGCGACACGAAGTTTCCCCACGCAACGGTGGTCCCGGAAAAGAGGGCCGTCTACGTCATAATCGAAGACAGCCGCTCTTACCGGAAGAAAATGGCGACGTTGACAAAATACTCGAAAACCCGGAAACGAGGTAAAAAACATCCGGAGCGTATCCCCGTCAATGCCGTTGTATGCCTGGACCTCGACACCGGCAAGGTGCGGTGGTCAACCGCGGACGGCGACGACGATAGCCGCAGGGCGTGGTTCCGAAGCGGCCCCCGCTATGCCGGGGACGTGGTCCTGCTCACGGTATCTACGGGCTTCAGCATCATTCAGAAAAAAGACTTTGTCGATATTTCCATGCTGGCGCTCGACGCCGATACGGGCCGTGTCAGGTGGCGCCTGCCTCTGAGCGCCTGGAGCGGCTGGGGCAAGATCATCTTGCACGACCCCGAGGCCGAAGGGGGAACAGTCAGGCAATGCCCGGCCGTTCTGCCGCCGACCGCGACCACTATCGGCCGCTCCGCCGTTGTCCTCACAAATGCCGGCACGCTCGTCTGCGTGGACATCGACAGCGGCCGCAGGCGATGGATAGCCCAATACCCCGAATTTACCAAAATACTCGCCATCGCATCCCACTATCGAATGCAAGCGAGAAACCAGGGCCGCTTCCCAAAACACGAGATCAACCTGCCGCCTGTCGTGTGTCGCGATAGAATCTACATCATGCCCTTCGATTCCGACTACTTCATGGCTTACGATACGTCCGGCAGAATGCTCTGGCGCGTCAGGGCCGCGCTTCTTCTTGTTGACGAGAGACGCGGGAGCGCCGAAATCCGTCGCAACTCCGAACAATTCTGTGTTGACACGCAGGGAACAGTCTATCTTGTCGGGAAAGATGTACGGGCCTATTCCCCCGACGGCGTGCTGCTCTGGAGAAACACCGATGTATCAGCGGCAGGCAGCGCCGTCCTCGGCGAAGACTACCTCGCCGTTCCGACAACGGGCAAGACTCCCCAAAGCGGCGCCGTGGTCCTGCTCGACCTGAAGACCGGCAGGACGGCAAAACGCCACGAACTCGACCTGCCCAAGTTGCTGCTGCCCCGGTTCAAGGCCCTGGCCTCACAGGCATTATCAAACGACAAGGACAAGGCGATAGACGCCTTCGACGAACTGGTCCGCTTCGGCGCGCCCGCGGTTGCAGCCCTCAGGAAAATCGCCGGCGCCCGGGAAAGCGAGACTGCGAAGAAACACCTTGATTACCTGATTAACCGCGTCGAACGCATGGACAAAGGCTTGTCGTGGAGGGAACTGCACGGGAATAGGCACAGGTGGGGCGCCAACCTGGCGCTTGTCAAAGGCCGCCTGCTCCTCACCACGCGGGAAGGCGTCATCCTCGCCTTCAAAACGGCCACGAACTGAATTTACCGCCAAGGACGCCAAGAGTGCCGAGAGAAATAGCCTCAGATAAACGCCCATACGGGCCCGTACCGGGCAGATGAACGCAAATACTCTGAAACCTGCGAAGTCCCGAGCGTAGCGAGGGGAAACCTGAAACCATTATTCATGCCGCCTGATTCCCCTTGTTTTGTCATACCGTGGGGATATAATTTTATCAGACTATAGATGTTGGATGGCAGACCGTTCGTAAACAGCAGCTTCATATCATTACACTTGACCAAGACCTCTGGCAAGGTTCAAGAAGCCTTTCCGAATTACCAAACGCTTACGATCCCACAAGACCCTCAGATGCACCGATGAGAATTTTTTACGGATAAAGCCGAAAATACTGTTTCACTTGGCGAAAAAAACACAACTATGCATGGATGAATCTGCGCATGGACTTTTGGCGTCATGATTAGAGGATTGGCAATGGCCAGACCGAAAGTTATTCTTTTCTTGGGAGCAGGATTTTCAAAAGATGCTGGGTTTCCCGCTCTGAGCGACTTTATCGACAAGATCACACT
>QNCA01000239.1 GCA_003644325.1 Planctomycetota bacterium | reverse complement strand
TTCCAGTATCCTGCTCTTCTGGTGGGAATCCAGCCTGCCGTAGTACGCTATCAGTCGCGGCGCGGCGGAATCCCATTTGGACCTCAGCAGGCAGTCAAAGGCCTTTTTGCGTACCGTGGGGGCCGGTTCATTGAGAGCCTGCAGCAGCGTTTCCGTTGCGCGCTCCGCGGGCATTTCACCAAGGACTTTCAGCGTCAGGTCCAAACCCTGCATCAGACTGTCTCCGTGGAAAGGGCATACCATCTCCCTTTCGGCTGTTTCCCTGATTACTTATCGGCATGCGAAAGGCGCATCCTGAAGCATTCCGGCCGGCCGACGGCGAAGGATGGATGGATGACAGCACGAAGGCGGGAAAGGAACACGTAAGAGCAGGGCGGGCTAAGAGAACTCACCCACGTAAACCTTGCCCTCCGGCACGTCCCCGGCCATTACTTGCTCGCGGGTGCCGGGCACGCACACCTCCCTCAGTTGTTCAATCATCTGGAAGGGTGTCGGCATCTTGTTCATTCTGCCGAACTGCGTGGGGCAGATGGTCAACGCCTCCACGTATGAAAATCCTTTATACCGGAGGGCATTCCTGATTGCCCTGCGCAGTTTCACGGGTTCGGCCACGGAATAGCGGGCCACGCAACCCGCACCGCACCCAAGCGCCAGCCGGCACGTATCGAACTCGCGCTCCGGATTGCCCTCGGGAGTGGTGCTTGTAATGCAGGCGTGCGGGGTGGTCGAGGCCAGCTGCCCGCCCGTCATCCCGTAAACCTTGTTGTTGGCCATTATGACGGTTATGTCTATGTTGCGCCGCGCGGCGTGTATCAGGTGATTGCCCCCGATGGATACCAGGTCCCCGTCCCCGCTTATCACCACGACGTCGAGTTCCGGATTGAACATCTTCGCGCCGGTGGCAAAGGGGATGGGCCGCCCGTGCGTGGTGTGCAGCGTGTCCGCCGCAAAGTGCGGGCTTGGTATCCAGGCCGCGCAGCCTATGCCTGATACGAACAGCATGTTGTCGAACTCCATGCCCAGTTCATCTATCGCTATAAGAACGGCGTGCATCAGTATGCCGTGCCCGCAGCCCTTACAGAACGGCGTGGGCATGACTTCGCTGCGCAGGTACTTTTTTATGTCTGGTACGTTCATGTCAGTGTGATTAAGAGATGACCCTGAGTATCTCCCGCGGACTAATCGGCTCGCCGGTGTTCTTGTGGACCCCGCTCACGGCGCACGAGGCAACCCGCTCGACCTCGCGGCGCACCATACCGAGGTTCATCTCGACGACTATCAATCTGTCCGCGCCGTCTCCCAGCCGCCTGATTGCCTCCCGCGGAAAGGGCCACAGGGCCTTCAGTCTCGCCAGGCCTACCTTCATGCCCGCCTCCCTGGCCGGCCGCATGGCGGCGTATGCGGAGCGCGCCGAAAAACCGAAGGAAACGAGCACGATTTCTGCATCCTCGGTGTTTATCTCCTCTACCTCGGCAATTTCGTTCCGGTCACCCGCTATGCGCGACGTTATACGTTCTACCAGTTTGCGCTGGACCGTTGGGTCCGTGGTCTTGCGATACCCCCACTCATCGTGCGAGGAACCCGTTACCAGCAGCCTCTCCCCGGTACCGAAACGCGGCATAGGGGTCGGAGCGTTGGTGGCGCTGTCTCCGAAAGGGGGCAGCCCGCGCGTCTCGGGCCGCTTCAACACCGCCGTCTCCGCGCTCAGATCCACCAACTCGTGCAGGTGAGAGACCAGTTCATCGGTCACCAAGAAGACCGGCGTCCTGTATCGTTCGGCCAGGTTGAATGCGCGGACCGTCATCTCGTACATCTCCTGCACCGACCACGGCGCCAGCGCGATTGCCTCGCAATCGCCCGAAGCGCCGAACCGGACCTGCATGACGTCGCCCTGCGCGGGCCTGGTGGCCTGGCCCGTGCTCGGCCCGCAGCGCTGCACGTCCACGACAACGCACGGCGTCTCGGTGGCGCGCGCGTAGCCGATGTTCTCCAGCATCAGTGCCAGCCCGGGGCCGCTGGTGGCGGTCATGGCCTTGGCTCCTGCCCAGGCCGCGCCTATCACGGCGGCGATGGAGGCTATCTCATCCTCCATCTGCGCAAACACCCCGCCCGTGGCCGGCAGGCGCCGCGCCATCAAGTTCATTATCTCGCTGCTGGGCGTTATCGGGTAGCCGCCGTAAAAGTTGCACCCCGCCGCCAGCGCCCCCTCGACACAGGCGGCGTTGCCCGCCATCATGCGTTTTTCTTGTTTCGTCTCGTCCCGCTTCGCGTTCATGCGCTTACCAATAAAGGCGTTCCTCGATATGGACTCATTCAAAATTCGATTCCCTTTACCGCCTTTATGCCCTTCCGGAAGGCGTGTTTAACCTCTTTCATCTCGGTGACCGTGTCTGCGAGGTCCACTATCTCGCGCGGGGCGTTGCGGCCGGTCAGGATGACGTGCAGCGATTCCGGCTTGCGCTTCAACGCCTCCAGGACCTTCTTCACGGGCAACAGGCCGTAATCCATTGCGTAGTTGATTTCGTCCAGGATGATCATGTCGTATTTGCGTGATGCGGCGGCCTGCTCGAAGCGTGCCAGGCAGCGCTCCGCCGCGGCGACGTCGCGCTCGTCGGGCGGCTGCTTCGTCAAGTTCACGAAACCCTCGCCCATGGGGACTATCTCCAGTTCCGGCGCCAGCCGCTTCGCCGCGTCCAGTTCGCCGTAGCGCCACGTTCCCTTGATGAACTGCAGCGCCAGCACGCGCATGCCGCCCCCGCACGCCCGCAACGCCGTGCCCAGCGCGGCGGTGGTCTTGCCCTTGCCGTTGCCGGTGTTTACTATGATGAGTCCTCTCTTTTCCGCCTTGTCTTTCATGGCGCAACCTGTTCCTTGCGGTGACAGTCACCAGTGTTAGAGGATAGGGGGGGCAGACCCTTTCCCGTCGCCCCGATAAGTCGGGGCTCCTCTTCAGCGTCTGACCCCCTCGTACCCCCTCGCTGCCGTGTCTTCGACGATGCGGCCGTCGCGCATGCGAAGCACGCGCCCGGCCCGTTCTGCTATGGTTTGCTCGTGCGTTACGATCACAATGGTCATGCCGTTCCCGTTCAACTGTCCGAATATTTCCAGGACGTGTTCGCCGGCCTCGGAGTCGAGGTTCCCGGTGGGTTCGTCGGCGAGGATCACCGAGGGATTTTTCACCAGCGCCCGCGCGAGCGCCACGCGCTGCTGTTCTCCGCCGCTCATCTCGCCGGGTCTGTGTTTCATCCTTTTCTCCAGTCCCACCCGTTCAAGGGCCGCGGCGGCCCGGTTGCGCCTGTCCGGCGCGCCGTTGTATATCAGCGGCAGCATAACGTTGTTCAGCGCGGTTTCGCCCCACAGCAGGTTGAAATTCTGGAACACGAAGCCTATCTCCTTGTTCCTTATGTGCGTCAACGCCCTGTCTCTGAGCCGCGCCACGTCCCTCTCCTTGAAACGGTACGCGCCGGAGGTGGGCCGGTCCATACACCCCATGATGTTCAGGAGCGTGGACTTGCCCGAGCCCGACGGACCCATAATGGCGACGAATTCTCCCCCGTCTATGCGCAGTGAGGCCCCCCTGAGGGCGTGAATCGATACCCCGCCCATGTGGTAAACCTTGGTGATGTTCTCTAGTTCAAGCATAGGTTGCAATCGTTCACTCGTATCGCAGCGTGGCCGCCGGGTCCACCTGCGAGGCGCGCAGGGCCGGCAGGATGGTGGCCGACATGCCGACGAGGAGCGCCAGCCCCATCGCGAGCGCCATCTCGCGCAGTGTGAATACAGGCGGCCATTCTACCACCCAGGCACAGAGGGCATGCGAGAGGAGCACGCCGATGAGAACTCCGCCGGCGCCGGAAAGCAGCGAGACAAACAGCGACTCCGCCGCCATCTGCGCGATGATCGCGGGGCGTGACGCGCCCTCTACGCGTCTGATGGCAATCTCCCGGAACTTTTCCCGCACGGCCAGGTAGTTCACCAGCATTATCAGCACGGCCGCGACGGCCA
>QNCA01000238.1 GCA_003644325.1 Planctomycetota bacterium | reverse complement strand
TGCGGGGCCAGACCTTCTTCACCGTCGGCGCCAACGTACGGCTTTTTTCTGGTGCGAGAGAGGGGATTCGAACCCCTACAGGTTTCCCTACAGGATCCTAAGTCCTGCGCGTCTGCCGGTTCCGCCACTCTCGCATCTCTCCAACATTCTATTTATCGACCGAAAACTTGTCAATCCGCAGGGGGCACGCGGAAGCGCAAGCGGTGACTGTCGCCTTTACGGAATCGAGGCCCCGATTTATCGGGGGCGAGATTCGTAGATGGTGACTGTCACCGTGCCGACAGTGCCCAGGATTCTTACATGCTTCCTCTTTTGGCCTTGACTTTGACCCGGTTGCGCATAGGCTATTCCTGCACAATGAACAGAAGACACCGAGTGAAGAACCGTCCGAGGAAAAGACACGTGCCCGACATTGGCGAAGGATTTCGGAAGCGGCTGGTTCAAATATTCGGCCGCGAGAGCGTGAGCGACGAGATGGAGGAGCGGATATGCGCCTCGTACGACGCGACGAAGCGGTCGGCGTTGCCGGATGTCGTGGTCCGGGCGCGAAACGCGGAGCAGATTTGCGCGCTGATGAAGCTGTGCAATGAGCGGCTGGTGCCCGTCTATGCCCAGGGCGCTTGCACCGGCCTGGTGGGGGGGGCGGTGCCTTTCGCCGGGGGAGTGGCGCTGGACATGACGCGCATGAACCGCATCATCGAGATTGACCGGCGAAACCTGACGGCAACCGTCGAGCCGGGCGTGGTCACGGGGGATTTGCAGAAGGAGGCGGAGAAGGCGGGGCTTTTCTACCCGCCGGACCCCGCCAGCCATGAGTTCAGCACGATGGGCGGCAACGTGGCGCAGGGGGCGGGGGGCCTGCAGTGTGTCAAATACGGCGTCACGCGTGAATACGTGCTGGCCCTGGACGTGGTGCTGCCTACCGGCGAGTTGATTCACACCGGCTCGCTGGCAATCAAGGACGTCACCGGCTACGACCTGACGGCGCTGATGGTCGGCTCGGAGGGAACGCTCGGAATATTCACCAGGATGGTGCTGCGATTGCTGCCGTTGCCGGAAGACCTGGTGACGTCGCTATGCTATTTCCGTGATGCGGAAGCGGCAATGGACGCCGTGTCGGCGATAATTGCGGCGAAAATAGTGCCCCGTGCTATCGAGTTCATGGACGACGAATGCGCCCGAAGCGTGCGGGGCGGGCAGGACCTTCACATCCCCGACCACACGGGCGCCGTGCTCCTTATTGAACTGGACGGCAAGCGGGCGTTGATAGAGGATGAGATGAAGCGCTGCGTGGAAATATGCAGGTCGTGCGGCGCGTTCGAGGCATTCGAGGCGTACTCCGCGGAAGAGCGCGAAAAGGCGTGGGACATGCGCCGGGCGATATCTCCGGCGCTTTACAAAATCAGCCCCGGCGGGAAAATCAACGAGGACGTCTGCGTTCCGAGGAGCGAACTGACGAAGTTGCTGCACGGAATCAAGGAGATAAGCGGGAAACACGGAGTAAAGATAGCCTGTTTCGGGCACGCCGGGGACGGCAACGTGCACGTGAACGCCCTGGTTGACCTGTCTGACGAGGCGGAGGCCGCGCGCGGTTACGCCGCCGTGCGGGAAGTCTTTGAGAAGGTCATTTCGCTTGGCGGCACGCTGAGCGGCGAGCACGGCGTGGGCGTGGCGAAGCAGCCCTATCTCGCCATGCAGATACCTGAGAAGGAGATGGAAATCATGAGAAGTATCAAGAAACTGTTCGACCCCAATAACATCCTCAACCCGAACAAGATGTTCCCGTCACAAGAATGAAGCCTGAAGAATGAAGCCTGAAGAGGTCTGACCCGGAGCGGCCCGCTCGTAGACGGTGACTGTCACCGTGCCGGCAGCGCCCGGGATTCTCACATGCTCTCTCTCCGCACGATACGGTTTGCAGTTTCCGCAAGTCAGGATTATACTGCCGGTTTTCTTTTCAAGAACGGATACGCGTGTTATGTTGCGCTTTGGATGCCAGAAGTTCCTTAATGCGCTGCCCATCCTGCGCGGCCTGGAAACGGACAGCGGCGAGTACGCGCTTACCCTCGACAGCCCGTCAAGGCTGGCGCGCATGCTCCACGAGCGGCAACTGGACGCCGCCATGGTGCCGGCCATAGAGTACCTGCGCAATCCCGACTACGTTATTGTGCCGGATGTTTGCGTAGCCGCCCTCGGGAAGGTCGGGAGTGTAAACCTCTATTGTCGCAAGCCGCCCGATGAAACAGGCCTTGTGGCGCTCGACCCTTCATCGCTCACCGGCGTAATGCTGGTCAAGGTCCTCATGCTGAAGCGCTTCGGGGCGTGGCCCAAATACTTTGTTGCCGGGCACGTTCGGCTGCGCGACCTGAGCCGGACCGAGGCCGACGCAGTGCTGGCAATCGGCGACGAGGCATTGGGCCGCCCCCCCGACGGCTACCAGGCGCTTGACCTCGCGGAGCAGTGGTTCCAGATGACCGCTTTGCCCTTTGTGTTTGCGGTTTGCTGCGCGCATCGCGGGACGGACCTTGGCGGGTTCGATGGAACCCTTAAGGCATCCCTGGCGAAGGGCCTCGGCGAGATTCCCGAAATCGCCGCCGAAGCCGCCCCCGGAGCAGGTCTTACAAGGGAGCGCCTCGAATCATACCTCGCGCAAAACATACGCTACAATCTGGGCCCCGCCGAAATCCAGGGACTCAGGCGTTTCTTCAAAGAAGTGGTCGAGGCCAACCTCTGGACGGAGGAACGCGATCTTGAGTTCTATCGCGGCTGACATACTGGGCCGCCTTCCACCCTGCGGAGGCGGGCCCTCGCGGCTAACCGACGCCGAGGCGGCAGAGTTGATGCGGTGCGCGGATCTCACGGCGCTTGGTCGCGCCGCCGACGCCGTGCGGAAGACGCTCCATCCGGACAACATGGTCACATTTGTCATCGACCGCAACATCAACTATACCAACATCTGCGTTTCACGCTGCAAGTTCTGCGCCTTCTGGCGGGAACGGGAAGCGGGTTATGTCCTTTCAAGAGAGCAACTGGCGAAAAAGATAAGCGAGACGGTGGAACTCGGCGGAACGGAGATACTCCTGCAGGGCGGGCTGCACCCGGACCTCCGGCTGGACTTTTACGTCGATATGCTCCGATTCATCAAGCGGAGATTCGACATCCATATCCACGCCTTCTCGCCGCCGGAGATAGTCCACTTCGCCGCGCTCAACTCCATGCCCGTGGGCGACGTGATAGCGGAACTTCGCGATGCCGGGCTGGACAGCATGCCCGGCGGCGGCGCGGAAATCCTCAGCGACTCCGTGCGCGAGCGGGTCAGCCCGCACAAATGCACCGCCGGGGAATGGATAGAAGTGATGCGCCGGGCGCACGCACTCGGCATACGCACCACGGCCACGATGATGTTCGGTCACGCGGAGACACTCCGCGACCGGGTGGAGCACCTGCGCCGCGTCCGCGACCTGCAGGACGAGACCGGCGGCTTCACGGCCTTCATCGCCTGGACGTTTCAGCCGCCGAACACCGCCCTCGCAAGCGAAGGTATTCCGGTCCTTCCGGGGGGCTTTGAGTATCTGCGCCTGCTCGCCGTATCCCGCATCTACCTGGACAACGTGGCCAACATACAGGCCAGTTGGGTAACGCAGGGCGCGAAGATTGCACAGTTGGCGCTGCGCTTCGGCGCCAATGACATGGGCGGCACCATGCTGGAGGAAAACGTGGTCAGGGCCGCGGGTGCGGAGTTTCGGATGAGCGTGGAAGAAATCGTGAACGCCGTCAGGAAGGCCGGCTTCATACCGGCGCAACGGGACACGCTCTACAACGTGCTGCGGACGGCGTGAAAAATGCTTTTCCCTGCTGCGCTATTATGATAATCTGCGGCGCGTGCCCGCGAAGGCGGTGGAACCGTAGATAAGTAAAGAGGCCAAAGCAACCATGTCACACGATTGCCCCGGTTTGCCCCAGGAAACTCACCGACCCGGCAACCCTGACGCCGCCGGCAAGAAACGTA
>QNCA01000237.1 GCA_003644325.1 Planctomycetota bacterium | reverse complement strand
CCGCATCCGAGAGTCTGGAAATTGATGTCCGTTATCACGTCATCCTTTACCTTGATGGTTATCTTCATCATGTCGCCGCAGACGGGATTGCCCACCTCGCCCGTGCCGTCGGCGTCTTTGATTACGCCCACGTTGCGGGGGTTTGTGAAGTGCTCCATGACCTTCTTGCTGTACATCGCGCTCTCCCTGCCGGAGTGTTCCAACGTTTGCTCACGCTCACCGTTTCCGTGACCTGTGTTCTTTGGCCGCAAGGCGACAGTCACCTTCTACGATCCGCCCTCGATAAACCGAGGCCGGCTCCGTAAAAGTGACGGTCACCATTGCTCGCCTGCCGACATCTTTGAAGCGCATTCCCGCCTTCCCCGGAATTGAGTGAAGAACATTTTTTATTACACGGGCGACATCCGCCGCAATTTTTCCACGATCCCGGGCAGCACGTCGAGGACATGGTTTATATGGTCCTCACTGGTCAGCCGCCCCAGTGTGAATCGCAGCGAGCCGTGCGTCACCTCCACCGGCACGCCCAATGCCAGCAGGACGTGCGAAGGGTCCAGGGAACCGGTCGTGCAGGCCGAGCCGCTGGAGCATGATATCCCCTTCATGTCCAGGCTCAGGAGCATTGCCTCGCCCTCGACTCTCTCCACGCACACGTTCACGTTGTTCGGCAGGCGCTTTTCACGGTGCCCGTTCAGACGCGTGCCGGTTATGCGCTCAGATATGCCGTCGATGAGCCTGTCGCGCAGTTTCGCATCCCGCTCCATTGCGGGTTCCATCTCTTCCATTGCCACTTCCGCGGCCTTGCCCAGGCCGACGATGCCGGGGACGTTGTGCGTGCCGGCGCGCTTGCCCTTCTCCTGTCCGCCGCCGTGCATCAGTTGCACTATCCTGGTGCCCCTGCGCAGGTACATGGCGCCGACGCCCTTGGGGCCGTACAGTTTGTGCGCCGACAGCGCCAGCATCTCGCAGCCCATCTCCCGCACGTCAACGGGATAATTGCCCACGGTCTGCACCGCGTCAACGTGAAATGGAACTCCCGCCTCCCGCGTAATCCGCCCTATCTCTCCCACCGGCTCTATGGTGCCGACCTCGTTGTTGGCGTGCATGATGCTCACGAGGATGGTATCCTTCCTTATCGCCTTTTTCACGTCGTCGGGATTGACCAGGCCGTCGGAGTCCACCGGCAAATACGTGACGTCGAAGCCTTCCTTCTCCAGGAACTGGCACGGGACCAGCACGGCATGGTGTTCTATGCTGCTTGTAATGATGTGCCTGCCCTTATCCCGGCGGGCGAATGCGGTTCCCTTTATCGCCCAGTTGTCGGATTCCGTGCCGCCGCTGGTGAAGTATATTTCGGAGGGGTCGCAGTTGATAAGCGCGGCGACCTTTCCCCTCGCATCCTCGACGGCCTCACTGGCCGTGACGCCCGCGCTATAGAGTGTCTCCGGATTGCCGTAGTAATCCGAGATATAGGGCATCATCGCCTCCCGCACCCTGGGGTGAACGGGCGTTGTGGCGGCGTGATCCAGGTAAATAAGTTCCTCCATGTTCCGGCTCCTCCAAGATAGGCTACCGTGTCAGGCCCAATCCCCGACAGATGGCGTCAAACTTGATTTCTTTTTCGACTATCTCGACCGCGCGGGCCACCTTGCTTTCCGCGCGCAGGCTTATATGACCCAGGAGCGATTCGACCTTCTCGACCACCGACTGGGTGTCGCCCTTGACGACCATTATCGGCACGCCCATTGCTATCGCCTTGCCCAAGATGAGGTCATCGGGGTACAGGTCGCCGGTGAGTATCAGGCACCTGGTGGAGGTCTCCAGCGCTGCCAGTTGGATGTCGGAACGGTCGCCGCCAACGATGACCGCCTTGTTGCGCATCTTGCGCATATATCGGATGGCGCTTTCAACGTTCATCGCTCCTATGCCGAAACGCTCGACGAGTTCGTCCAGTTTTTCCGGGCAGCATATCACTTCGCCTCCCAGCGCGTCCTTCAACTCCCGAACGGAGACCGCGTGCAGGACGGGGTCTTCGGGGATGAGGCCCAGGATATCTATTCCTCTCTTCTTCAGGTAATCGGCCACGAGGGTCCTGCACAACTCCATGCGCCCGGCCTGCAGGCGGTTAAAGACCGCCCCCAGCAGGCGCTCGCCCAGGAGCGCCTTTGCCGTCAGCATGCCGTCTATTGACTGGTCCAGGTAGCGCGGTATGTCTATGGATATCACCTTCGCGTCGGTCTTCTCTATGAAATCCGCCATCGCAGCGCCGATGAAGCGGCCGTACCTCAGCCCCCCCAGGCCGACCATAAGGACCACGTCCTTATCCCGGGCGACCTTCTCATAGGACTGGAGCATCTTGTCCATGCAGGAGCCCACCGCGCCCTCCAGTACGTCTTCTATCAGTTCCTGGGTGATGACCACGGGGCACATGTCTTCGGGCGAGTCTTCCAGGGACATCACCTTCCGAAAGAAAAGGACGTCCTCATCGGTCAGCACGCCGCCCACGCGAATGGGGAATATGCCGACGGGCTTGAAGACGCCTATCCTGTAGCCCTCCTTCTGGAACCTGCGTCCCAGCCCCAGCGCTATCAGGTTCTTGCCCGAGTATTGTGTTACGGAACTCACGAACAGCGGATTCATTTTCACTCTCCCTCGAGGGTTAATCTCGCATCAAGGGCCATCACGCCCTCGCCTTTGGGAAACACCTTGAGCGGGTTTATATCCATCTCCACTATTTCAGGAAAATCCGTCACGAGTTGCGACAGTCGCAGCAGCGAATCGACTATTCCGTCGATATCCGCCGGCTTCTCGCCGCGCACGCCGGTCAGCAGGGGGTAACTGCGTATCTCGTGGACCATCTCGCGGGCATCCTGAACGCTCAGCGGAGCGATGCGGAACGAGACGTCCTTCAGCACCTCAACGTATATGCCGCCCAAGCCGAACATCAGCATCGGCCCGAACTGGGGGTCCCTGCTCATGCCCAGGATAACCTCCTTGCCGCCGGCGATATATTCCTGCATCGCCACGCCGCGGACCGCCGCGTCCGGCAGCAGCCTGCGCGCGCGCGTACGCATGTCGTGGTAGGCGGTCAGCGCATCCTCCCCGCTGCCGATGCCCAGTTTCACCCCGCCGAAGTCGGACTTGTGCAGGATGTCCGGGCTGACTATCTTCATCACCAGCGGGTAGCCGATGTCGTCCGCGTTGCGCAGTACGCTCTTCGCGGTGGAAGCCACGATGCTGCGCGGCAGGCGAAAACCGTACGACTCTATCACGTCGCGCGCATCCATCTCGCCCAGTTCCGTCATCCCCTGCTTGCGGGCCTTGTCCAGGACCTCGCGCACGTGGTCTCTGTTCACGTCGAACGTGCGCATCTCCGGCTCGGGGGCCTTCCGCCACCGGGAGTACCGGTGCATCACGTCCAGCGCCGCCACCGCCCGCTCCGGGTTGGGAAAGCAGGGTATACCGTTCGCCAGCAACTTCCTGCTCCCCTCCTCCACGGAGGCGCCCCCCATGAATACGGCGAAAACCGTCTTGCCGTCGAACCGCCCCCTGTTGGAGACCAGCATGTCGGCTATCTCCTCGGCCCGGCTCATCGCCACCGGCGTGAGTATCACCACCACGGCATCCGTGTTCGGGTCCTCCATGATTATATGGAGGGCCGCCTCGTAGCGCTTCGCGCCCGAATCCCCGATTATGTCAACCGGATTGTAGAGGGCGGCGTTTCTGGGCAGCGCCTCCCTGAGGCGGTCGATGGTTTGCTTGTCCAGGCCGGTCAGTCTCAGTGATGATCTTTCAACCGCGTCGGCGGCCATCACGCCGGGCCCGCCGGAGTTCGTCAGCATCGTCACCGCGGGGCCGGGCGGCGCCGGCTGGTATGCGAAGGCCACGGCGAAGTCAAACATGTCTTGGATGCTGCCGGCACGCTGCACGCCGCTCTGCGAGAAGACACAGCCGAATGCCTTGGCGGAACCGGCCAGGCTGCCGGTGTGCGAGGACGCTGCCCTCGCGCCGCTCTGCGTG
>QNCA01000236.1 GCA_003644325.1 Planctomycetota bacterium | reverse complement strand
TCAAGCCCCACTTTCCGCAGATCGGGCCGCCAATTTCGGGATGACGTAACATCATCCGGCGCCATCACTTACGTCTTTTTTTGTCAAGAATCAGTTGTGCCGATTTGCGTCTCCATTCGGCCAAGAGCTCCAAAACCTTCTTGTGATTCGCAATTGCGCGCTCGATTTCGTCGGCCTGAGCTGGACTCATGAGCGTGTGAACAAAACGGCCCTTCTCGCGCCTGGTCCAGTCGTAGTAGGGACCGTGTCGAGCGCTCGGATCTCGAGCACAGCGACAGTTCGGATTCCCACAGGTATTGTAGCGTTCCGTGAGCGTCCCCGGGCAGACCAGATCGAACTCCATGATCTTCCGGCGGATCGCCTCGATCTCCTTTTCGATCTTTTTTCGTTTTGCGTCGGATTTTTTTGCCATTTGCTCTTGACTCCTGGAAAACTTAGGATTATATTATCCTAAGTTAATGGAGAAGTCAAGAGCAAATGAAGAAAAAACGAATTTCGGCCGAAACTTTCGATCTTGCTGAAGAACGGCTGGGCCCTTTGCCCATTGTGAATCACTTCCTCGATAAACTGGGCCTGGAGAAGCTGTTCGAAAAGTTCGTCCCCACAACCGACCGTCGATGTACGCTACCGTATGCAAGAGCTCTCGGGGTACTCGTTCGCTCGATTGTCGTAGAAAGGGAACCGATTTATCGTCACTACGAAACAGTAAACGCTTTTTCACCCTCTATGTTCGGCCTCACTCGCGACGAGGCGAACTCACTGAAGGACGATCAACTCGGTCGGGCTCTGGATCGTCTTTTTGATGCCGACCGCGGGTCACTTCTTACGGATATCGTAGTCAGGACCACGCGGGTGTTTGACGTACAAATGGAGGAGCTTCATAACGATTCCACGACGATCCGCTACACGGGACAGTATCGACTCGCCAAAGGACGATCGATTCGAGGCCGTCGCGCACCATACATAACCTTCGGGCACTCCAAGGACAGACGACCGGATCTCAAACAGCTTCTTTTTGTCTTGACGACGAGTTGCGACGGCGGGATCCCCGTCCAATTCCGCTGTGAGGCCGGCAATGTCAACGATGCCACCACCCATATTGAGACATGGGAGGCGTTGCGGAAGGCGACCGGAAAGACGGATTTTCTCTACGTGGGGGACAGCAAACTATGCTGCTATGAGACTCTGAGGCATATAGACCTTCAAGGCGGCCGATTGATAACCGTAATGCCCCGTTCCCGAGTCGAGGATGGCCATTTCCGCAAGTGGATCCAGAAAAATACGCCGGAATGGGAACTCGTGTGGGATCGGCCCAATGCCCGAAAGAAGTACGGTCCGCGAGACCGGTGGTACGTATACAAATACCACAGTCCATCCCAGGAAGCATGGCCGATCGTCTGGGTGTGGAGCACACACTTGGCTCAAAAACAGAAACGCAACCGATCGGATCGGCTCGAGCAGGCGAAAGAGGAACTCCAAGATTTGGATCGGAAACTCAAGGGACGTCGTCCCCGTCTACGTTCCCGAAAGGAGATTGGGGATAGAATCGACGAAATTCTCAAACGTCTCAAGGTTCAGAAATACCTTCGGGCCCAGATATGGCAAGAGGAAATCCACCGATTCCGTCAGGAGACACGGGGACGGCCGGGCCCTCACACGCGTTATCGACGGGAGACCAGACGGCGGCCGCGTATACGCTGGGAAATCGATCAAGCAGCAGTGGAATACGACGAAAAATCAGATGGGATGTATCCCCTACTCACCAATGATCGGAGCTTGACGCCTAGACAAGTACTTGAAGCCCATAAACGTCAGCCCACGATCGAAAAGCGCTTTGAGCAGATAAAAACCGTACACGAGATCGCCCCTGTTTTTCTCAAGAACGAGGGGCGAATCGAGGCCTTATTCTTTCTCTATTTCGTGTCGTTGTTGGTTCAGGCGCTCATCGAGCGGGAAATCAGGAGGGCTATGAAAAGAGAGGGGATAGAAGAACTCCCTATCTATCCTGAAGAGCGGCCGTGTAAAAGGCCGACAGCGCAACAAGTTTTGCGTCTCTTTGCCCACACGGAACGACACCACCTCCTGAGAGGAGATGATGTCGTTCAGATTTTTGAACCCAAGCTGACAGATATCCAGCGCCAAGTCCTGAAGCTCCTCGGTGTCCCGATCCGGATGTACACAAAGCCTTCATGAGGCCTCCGGAAATTCACGAGATATCTCCTTCGAGATGTGCGGAAAGTGGGGCAAGCCATGTGGCGGAAACCAAGTTTTTCCGATGGCTTATTGGAAAAGGTCACCTGAAACGGCTTGCTGAATCCTATCCGAACCCGAGAAAGAAAACCGAAGTGCCGCTCTGGGTCTATCTCTCCGCCGAGTTGACGCTGAAGCTTCACGGCGCCAACGGGTTTTCGGCACTGCCATATGTCCTCCATTGTGGAGGATTGAAGGATGCCTTGGGGCCTCCTCAGGTTAAGAACGTCAAAGACGCGGAGCGCGATGAATATCAACTCGAATGGGAGGGTTACAATCAGAAAAATCTATATCCCCGCCGTACTCCATGCGATCAGGACTTCGTCAGGAAATTAGCACGCTCAACCGACCCCCAAAGGCTTGAATTCTGGTTCGGTAGCGCTCTTCCCCAGCTTTATCGGGGAGTGCGGGCATTTGATTCTGAAGGAATTTTTATCGTAGACGGATCCTATCTTTTCGTCCCTGATAACGATAATTACGAGAATTCCTCCCGTTTGCGATTCGACTCTCATAATCACCCGATTTCAAAGGAGGCCTACAAAGGCCTTTCTGCGGCTGAAAAGCGCAAATCCGTGCTTCGCAGGTGCTATCGTACCGTAACTTTACTCCACACCAATCTGGATAAGAGTTACTACCTGTACTGCGGCCTTCGTGTTTTTCAGGGGAAAGACAATGAGCTTCCCTATATGCGGCCGCTGGTCGAGGATTTCGCCAAAGGTTTCGGAAGAAGAAAAATCAAATGGCTTATCTTCGACAGAGGCTTTATCGATGGTGAAACGATCGCTTATCTCAAGAAGCAGTACAAAATTGACAGCGTCTTCCCTTTGAAGCGCCACATGAACATTTACTCCGATGCCAAGGCGCTCGCAAAGCTCGATACGATTACTCCGGTCATATGGCGACCTGAGAAAAAGGAAGAGCCTGCCCCGGAAGACAAACCCGAAGTCATAAAAAAACGCGAAAGAAAAAGGCGGAAAACCATTGAGCGGAAAAAGGAAGGCAAGAAGAAGCCCACAGTGAAAGAAATCCAGTTAAGAGTCGTACCAAAGATGGATCTGTGGAAAGCTTGCTCCGTACCGATCGACGTGGTCTTGATTCGCGAATTGATGACCGACGGATCTGAATCCGAATGGATTCTGGGAACCACGGCCTCGGTAACCGATCCTCTAAAACTCAGACAGCTATACCTGGTACGTCCGGCCATCGAAGAAAGACATAGACAACTGAAGTGTTTCTGGGATCTATCAAGCTTTCGATCCACCAACTTTTCCCTGATTGTAAACCAGGTGGTCTTTGTGCTTCTGGCCTACAGCCTTATGCAGATTTTTCTGATGAAAATTGAAAAGGAGGAACTGACAAAGGCAACTCGTGAAAGGCTCCTTGAGCGACTGCTACCTATAGGCAGAAAGGTATTCCTGTACTACAAGAACCGGGTGGCTACTCTGACTTCTCTTGAACATCAAGAGATGGTTTTAACTCTTAAAGAAGGGCCCCGACGACGCATTTTGGGGAAAACCCGCCGCCTACTCAAAGCCGAACTCGGCGACATCTGACGCAGGAAGCCTCAAAAAGCCACATTCCGCCACACCGGCCCCGCCTTCCCGGCCGCGCCGTGTGCCGGGATCTCTTTGTGACCTCCCGAGGGCACCCGGATCCGGTGCAATCCCAGCACTACTGTCTGATTCACAGTTGCAAAACATGGCCCCTCTTGCGGCCGCGGGGCGGGCGGTGATAGCATTCGGGGGCGCTGAGCGGGATCGGCGTTTCGCCGTACGTGGG
>QNCA01000235.1 GCA_003644325.1 Planctomycetota bacterium | reverse complement strand
TGGAGAGTATCGTGCCCCCGGCCTCGGTCCAGGCCAGGCCGGTGGCGATGCCGACACCGCTGTCGGCCTCTATCGGGGACTCGCGGAACCGCGGCACGCCAAGGTATTTCTCGATGTTCCCGGCGGTGATTTTGAATGCCTTGCGTGTCTTGGCGCGACGACGTCCCTTTCCTGACCTTGGTTTCCTGTCCTCCAGTTCAACGATTTCCTTTGCCGTCTTCCTGAACAGCGACGCCAGCTGTTTCTCGAGGCCGCGCACACCGGCCTCGTGCGTGTACTGATGGATGAGCATATCCATCGCGCCCTTGTCGATCGTTATTTTGTAGCCATCCAGGCCGTGTCGCTCCAGTTGCTTCGGGATGAGGTGTCTGCGCGCTATCTCCACCTTTTCCATCTCGGTATAGCCGGGCAGGCGTATCACCTCGGTCCTGTCGCGCAGGACATGCGGGATGGCGCTCTCCAGGTTGGCCGTGCAGATGAAGAACACGTCCGACAGGTCAAACTCCACTTCCAGGTAGTGGTCGCTGAAGGAATGGTTTTCTTCGGGGTCCAGCACTTCCAGCAGCGCGGCCGCCGGGTCGCCCCGGAAGTCGCCGGCCAGTTTATCTATCTCGTCCAGCAGGAAGACCGGGTTTCGCGTGGCGGCCTTTTTGAGGCCCTGGATAACCCGCCCGGGCAGTGCGCCTATGTAGGTGCGGCGATGGCCGCGTACCTCCGCCTCGTCGCGCACGCCGCCCAGCGACTGGCGGACGAACTTCCGCCCCATCGCGCGGGCGATGGAGCGCGCCAGCGATGTCTTGCCCACTCCCGGCGGGCCGATGAAGCAGAGGATAGGCCCCTTCATCCTATCTGTCAGCCTGCGCACGGCCAGGTATTCGAGTATCCGCTCCTTGGGTTTCTCCAAACCGTAATGGTCCTCGTCCAGTATTTTCGCCGCATGGGCGATATCCAGGTTGTCCCTGGTCTTCTTGTTCCACGGCAGCGAGACAAGCCAGTCTATGTAATTGCGATGAACGGCCGCCTGCGGCGATATGGAAGGCGTGCGCGCCAGTTTGGCATGCTCCAGCAGCGCCTCCTTCTCGGCCTCGGGGCTCATCTTCGCCTCAAGGATGCGCCGCTTCAGTTCCCTCAGTTCACAGCGCTCGGGGTCCGCCTCGCCCAGTTCCTCCTCAATTGCGCGCAGTTGTTCTTTCAGGTAAAAGTCCTTCTGCGTCTTAGATATCTTGTCGCGCACCTGGGAGTCGATGTTCTTCTGTATCTCGAGTATCTGGACCTCCGTGTCGAGGACCTCGACGAGCGCGAGCGCCCGGGCCATTGGCTCGGCGATTTCAAGCAGCGCCTGGCGGCGCGAGAGCCTTATCGTCACGTGCGCGGCGATTATATCGACGGTCTGGCCCAGCCACTCGGAATCGCTCAGCAACGTGCTCACTTTTTCAGGCAGGGCCGGGTTCAGTTCCAGGTAGCGCTCGAATCGTTCCATCAGCAGGCGCTCCAGGGCCTGGGCCTCGGGGTTGTCCATCACGGGCTCGATGATGTCTTCCGTAACCGCCGTGAGAAAGTCCCCGTCGGTGCGTATCTCCCTCAGCCGCGTGCGACACTGGGCATCCACAAAGATTTTCATTGTGCCGTCCGGCGCGCGAAGGCTCTGTATGACCCGTGTGAGGGTGCCGGTACGGTAGAGGTCCCTGGGTTCGGGGTAATCGACGGTGGCGGAACGCTGGGCCACGACGATTATCGGTTGATTGGTCTTCGTGGCGTGTTGCACCGCGGCGATCGACCGCTTTCGTCCTATGAAGAGCGGCGCTACGATGTGTGGAAAGACCACAAGGTCCCTGAGAGGAACCAGCGGCAACGCCGCCTGCGCTTCATCCTCCAACAGGGGCGTACCGCCGGAAGTCTGGAACATCAGCGCCTGCGGTTCATAGACCCGTGCGTTCTTCCGTTCACCGCCGCGTTTCTTGCGCCGGGAAGGCTTACGTCCCTTCTTGCCGATTTTGGAATCTCGCTTTGTCATAAGATAATTCTCTCCCGGGAAGCATGAGGCCCCCGCCCGTCAGGGTCTTCTGCCTTTTGCCGGCCGGACATGCGCGGCAGGGGTTGCCCGAAGTCCCCATTATACCACGTTCGCGCGACGCCACAACCGGTTTGAAACAAGAGGCATTATTTGCGGGTTGCGCTCGATAAGTCGGCGCCGTGCTCCGCCCGTGGCGCGGGGAACTACGCCCGCAGGATGGAGGCGGCCTTGTCGGCGGCTTGCCTCGCCGGAGTGTCCGCCTTGAGGTCCAGCCAGTGCATGTCGGAGAACGACCGGAACCACGTCATCTGCTTCGTCGAGAATTGCCGCGTGCGCGTGTACACCATCTCCTTGCATTCTCGAAGCGTGACTTCGCCGTTGAGGTGTCGCAGGACATCGAAGTATCCAAGGGCGCGTGATGTCTGCCCGCCCATGTAATACCGCCATGATTCCGGCAGGTCAGCCGGCCGGGGAATACGCTCGGCGCATCGTTCCGCCACACGGCGGGTTTCTTCGACCACCCCCCGTCGAAACATTGCCTGTGTGCGCGCCTTGATTCTGGCGTCGAGTTCGTCGCGCTCTCTGCGCAGCGCGACCATTTTGTATGTAATCTTCTCCACCCCCAAACGTCCTTCCCGTTCACCTTCGAGTTTTTCCCTGTATTCCGCGTGCAGTTCGGACATGGGGCGTCCGGCCGTCAGGCATACCTCAAGGGCGCGGATGACCCGCCGGGTGTCGTTGGGATGCAGGCGTTCGGCCGTTGCGGGGTCAAGCCCGGCCAGTTCGGCATGAAGCGCGTGGGGACCTTCCGACTTCGCGCGCCGTTGCAGTCTTTCGCGGATGTCGGCGCTCGCGCCCGGCCCGCGGAACAGACCCTCGCGGAAACGCTTCAGGTAAAGCCCGGTACCGCCGACGAAGAGAACCTGTTTGCCGCGGCTGAGAATGTCTCGTATCGCCGTTTCGGCGTCCCGGAGATAGCGGGCGACGGTATACGGCGCCCAGGGCTGCACGATGTCGATGAGATGGTGGGCGACCTGCGCGCGTTCCTCTTTCGTGGGCTTGGCCGTGCCCACATCCATGCCCTTGTAGATGGCCATGGAATCCATGGAGACGATTTCCGCGTCGAGCGTGCGCGCCAGCATCAGCGCGACCTCGCTCTTGCCTGAGGCAGTCGGCCCGACCAGAAAGTGCAGATTAAGAATCGGCTTGGACATATTGCGAAAATGCGGGGGAAAAGGATTAGCGCCCCTTGCCGCTATCGGGTGCCTTCGATGAGGGCCATCGCCTCGGCGCGCGTGGCGGCGTTCTCGCGGAACACGCCGCGGACCACGGATGTCACGGTGGCCGAGCCGGGCTTCCTGATGCCGCGCATTGTCATGCACAGGTGTTCGGCGGAGACGACCACCATTACGCCCATCGGTTTTATTGCTTTCATTATCGTGTCGGCGATCTGCAAGGTAAGCCGTTCCTGCAGCTGCAGGCGCCTGCTGTGTATGTCGACTACGCGCGCCAGTTTGCTCAGGCCGGTAATGCGGTTCCCGGACGGCAGGTATGCCACGTGGGCCTTGCCTACGAAGGGCAACAGGTGGTGCTCGCAGACGGAGTAAAAGGGTATGTCCTTTACCAGGACGATTTCGTCGTAGTGTTCCGAATGGAACTTTTGCGTAACGGACGCCGGGTCCATCTCTATACCGGCGAATATCTCCTCGCACGCATCGGCCACGCGCCGGGGTGTATCGAGCAGGCCCGGTCGGCCGGGGTCTTCGCCTATGCCCTCGAGTATCAGTTTCACGCCGCGCTGGATTTTGTCTCGGTCCATCGAATTCCTCGCAGATGGGTTATGGGTGGTCCGTGAAGTTAGCAAAATGCGCAGAGGGATGTCAAATGAAAAGGGCGCGGGAGGAGCATGTAAAATCCCGGAAGACGCGAAATGTCAAACCGGCGTTATATAATAACTCAAGTTGACTGACTTTTTCTGGATGATGGTGGGTGCTTGATTATAATCTGCTGTTTCA
>QNCA01000234.1 GCA_003644325.1 Planctomycetota bacterium | reverse complement strand
TGGAGACCTGGAAGACTGCACCATAGGCGACCCCGGCCATCCCGGGGAAACCGGAATAGGTAGCCTGAACTCCCTGCTGCTCCAGGGCAGCAGTTCGCGCGGCACGGGCGACCTGACCGGGGATCTATTCGTGCTCGATGACCTTACGAATAAACTGGAGGCGATGAACATAACCGGTTCGGTCGTTATAGGAGGCGACGCCCGCACGATATCGGTGCGCAGAGACCTGGAAGCGCCGATAGATGTCGCCGGCAGCGTGCGAAACATTACCGCCAACCGCGACGTGAACGGAATCAACCAGCCCATCAACATCGGCGGAGACCTGGTGACCTTCAAGGCAAAACGCGGGCCTTTCACCGCCGACGTCGAAATACTCGGACGCCTGAGAGGAAAATTCGACATGCGCGGAAGCGCCGACACCGCGACCCGCGTTGTAACGTTCGACCCGTTCGCGTACACTACAACCGCGGACTACACAAGCGGCGGCACACTGGTCGTTCACGACCACGTAAGGCACAGCCGTATAAGATAGCGTTATTGATATAAAGGAACATGAAAGGTGACTGTCACTAATTACGGAATCTCGTGAGCCTGTCGAACGAGATTCGTAGATTAGTGACTGTCACCTTTCCGACGCATACCCCTTTGAATATACAGGACTCAATAATATCAACAACATGGGCTGATGACCAACGGAGGACAGGAATGAAGCATTTTTCGCGGTTTGTGCTTGCCTTCTGCGCGGTTCTGCTTTTGTATGGAAGCGCGGTCGCCCTGGCGCCCTGCTGGCCCGAGAACGGCATAACCGGCACGAACGGGTCGGGCGCGCTGGGTCTGGATTTTCTCTATCTACCGTCGGACACGCCCGCCGTCGCCTACTACGAGCCTGTCAAGAAGGACCTGTATTACACGACCTTCGACGGCGCCGACTGGCAGGGAACCCGCGTGGATAAAAAAGGGGGCATGTTCCCCAGCCTCGCGCTTGACGCCGCTTCCGCGCCCGCGATAAGTTACTACCGGGGCAAAAAAAAGGACCTGAGGTTTGCCTGGTACGACACGAGAAAACACAAGTGGCGCGGGAAAAGCATTGACAAGAAAGGCGACGTCGGCTCCGCTTCCAGCCTGGCGTACCTGCCTTCCGGCGCTCCGGCCATTGCATACTACGATGCGTCGAAGGGCGACCTGAAGTACGCATACGCTTACAAGGGCAATAAGAAATGGCGCAAAACAAGGGTGGATACCATCGGCGACGTGGGCAACAATCCTTCCCTGGCCATCCTGGACGACAACCCCGTGATAACCTACGCCGACGCCGACGGCGGCCTCAAGTACGCCTGGTTTGACGGGTTCGTCTGGCAGAACACGATAATCGACGCCGACGCCGACCCGCAGGCGCGCAGCAGCCTGAAGATACTGAATACGGGCAAGCCCGCCGTCAGTTACGTGGACGGAAACACCGGCGCGCTGAAGTACGCCTGTCTCGACGGCGGCGTATGGCAAAGCGTAACGGTCGATGGCGATGTGAACGCCGGACCCGACGTGAGCATGACACTCCTTGGCAACGGCCATCCCGCCATCGGCTATCGCGACGAGACCAACGGCGCGGTTAAGTACGCCTGGTTTGACGGCGCCGACTGGCAGGTCGCCACGGTGGACATAACGGGCGAGACCGGCTTCGCCGGCATGAACAGGGTCGCGACCAAATCCTATGGCACGGCGTACATGGTCTATGCCGACTGGCCGAATTATTGCGCCCGGTTCCAAAGCCTTGACGCACTCAGCGAGCCGACCCTGAAGTCAATAGTCGGCGACGTGCCGGAGTACGAGTGGCGCTACGGTTGCGCGCCCACGGCGGGCGGGATGATTGTCGGCTTCTGGGACAGGACCGCGTATCCGAACCTCGTTGACGGCGAGATGCCCATGGCCGCCCGCGCGGGCATGGACGACCTGGTGGACGGCGTCATCGCCGGCGATGAGCATGCCGACGACCCGTTCTACTGGAAGTTCGCCGGCAAGAAGGGCGTACGCTGGGACTACAAGCGCGACAGGTGGGTCTTCGGCGGGCCTCAGCCTTCGCGCGCGAGAGACTGCATTGCCGATTATATGAACACGACCATGCCCGACGGCGGCAGTTACGGTTGGGACATCGCGTGGGGCATGCGCGATTATGCCGTCAATCATCCCAATGGCACTGAGCCCGGTTACTTCGCCGTTGACATATACTCAGATCCGACCATCGACCACCTTATCCATGAAATCGACGCCGGACGACCCGTGATGTTGTTTGTTTTCTCCGAATACGGCGCTCATGCCGTTACCGTCTTCGGGTACGATATCGACGATGAGACCGGCGAGTATTACTACGCCGTGCGCGACACATGGGGGGACGGCCTTACCGAAGACGCAACGGAGGGGGCGTTCCGCCGGGAGGAAGTGGTGGACGAGGAGACCATGATAGTGGAGTGGTGGAAATGGCAAACGTTCTCGGACGACGGAGTGCCGGCCGATGAATGGCAGGTGTATCAACTCCTCTCCTTCACGCCGGTGGGCAGCGAGGATGAGGCCGTCGTGACGCTGTACGAGGGATTGTACGAGCAGAGCCGGGGTAAAAGCCGCGGGCCGCTGGTAGGCTGGAACGGAGAAGACGGCGGGCCGTTCAACCTTTCGGGCGGGGCGGCGAATGTGCCGGAGCCGCTGAGCGCCGTTCTGGTCCTGGCGGGTTTCGCCGGTCTTTATCTGCGCCGCAGGAGAAGGGGCTGACACCCATTCCCCGTGATAAGAAGATACTCAAGTTGGCTGACTTTTCCCGGACAATACCGAGTGTTGGTCTTACGGTGACAGTCACTAATCTACGAATCTCGTTCGACGGGCTCACGAGATTCCGCCCGTTCCGGGTCCTCGCCCTGAGGACCCGTCAGGGTCCGAACGGGTAATTAGTGACAGTCACCGCCAAAGTCGGTCAACTTGAGAACATATCAACCGGTTTTTTCATGGGAGTCGCAGAATGAAATTCCTCAGAAGCCTCAAACTCGAGGAGTTGGAGCAGCGTGTCGTTCCCGTTGTCCTTATGGCGGGCGTGCCGGGGCATGATACATTCACGTTTACTGACCACGACGGTGACCTCGTCCGGATTGAGTTCGGCAACCTGTTTAACCCACTCGGTTCGACCAGCGGGTCGGTCGAAATCCTCAATTCGGATGGTCAGGACCCGGGCACCGCGGGCAACCCCGACATCGCCACAATAGTCTTTGACGACCAGACGGGTAACCGGACGGACTTTGACATCGACATAATAGGCGGCGACGGCGACGGCAGCGTGGAGGCGGGAGACATTACGGCCCCGGCGGCGCTGCGCCAGATACGCATAACCGGCAATGTGGGCAACGCCACGCTCTACGGTTTTGACACGAGCGGCGTATCGGAAGACCTGCACGCCGCCTTTCTCACGCGCGGACTTACCGGAAACGTTGACAGGATAATGATTACAGGCGGAGATTTGGGCGTGCCCGGTGAGGGAAATGAGAATTATCCGGAGATAGTAATCGACATAGCGGGCCGTCTGGACGAGTTAGTGGTGTCGGGCGGTATCGGTGACGGCATCAGCGGGTTCGTGAAAATCTCCGCGGGAGACAGTATAGGCGACATAAGCGCCGAGTACTTCGGCCAGGGCAGGATAGAGACCCCCGGCAACCTGCACAGCCTCACCCTGTCCGGCGATTACACCGCCGGCGGCGCTACGGGAGAAGGCGGGATTGAAGGCGGGCTGTACGTCGGGTCCCTGGGGGATTCCGTTACAGGGTCGGGCGGCATACTCTGCCAGAGGATTACGGGCACCGTCGTTGGATGGGGCAGCGAGAAGGTGAAGGGATATCCCGCCTACATTATGATCGGCGGCGGCGAGGACAGAGACGGCAACCCTATACTACCACCGGGAGACTGCTATGCCGATATAGTCGCCCTGGAAGAAATAAGCGGCACATTCATAGAGGGCAATGAGGGTGATCCCGAAGATCCAGATGACGATATCCCGGACATC
>QNCA01000233.1 GCA_003644325.1 Planctomycetota bacterium | reverse complement strand
CCAACCAGGATAATTAGGAGATTCTTTTGTTATTATTACATCATGGGGATGACTTTCCTTATAACCAGCCCAAGAAATCTTAATAAACTTGGCCCTTTTTTTAAGTTCTTCAATATTTTTCGCACCAACATATCCCATTCCTACTTTAATACCACCAACAAGTTGTTTTATAATATCTTTTACAGGTCCTTTATAAGGTATCATTCCCTCTACACCTTCTGGTATCATTTTGACTTCGCCTTCACGCATATATCTATCTGCCCCTGCCTTTTGCAAAACAGTAAGTGACCCCATGCCTCTGTAAGATTTAAACCTTCTACCTTCCAAAATTATATCTTCACCCGGCGATTCGTCTGTCCCTGCAAATAAACTCCCTATCATAACAGTATCCGCTCCAGCAGCAAGGGCTTTTACAATATCACCAGAATATCTTATTCCACCATCGGCTATAAGAGGAACTTCACCTTTTATCACTTTGGCACATTCCATAATCGCCGTTAATTGAGGAACTCCTACACCAGCCACTACTCTTGTTGTGCAAATTGAACCAGGACCTATGCCAACTTTTATAGCATCTACTCCTCTCTTTAACAACTCATAAGCCCCTTCTTCCGTAGCTACATTACCAGCAACTAACTCTACATCGTTGAAATTTTTCTTTATCTCTTCTATAACTTCAAGAACCTTCTTGGAATGTGCATGTGCAGTATCTATAACTATAGCATCAACCTCTGCTTCCACAAGAAGTCCTACTCTTTTTTCCCAATCTTTTCCAACCCCTACTGCACCCGCAACCCTTAAACGGCCCATATTATCTACCGTCTCATCAGGAAACTCCTTTTCCCTAAACAAATCCTTTATAGTTATCAAACCAACAAGATTATTATCATCATCAACCACCGGTAATTTCTCAACTTTATGTTTAGCAAATATTTTATAAGCATCCTTAAACTCTATACCCGCTTTTGCAACAATAAGTTTATCACGAGGAACCATAACCTCTTTTAACTTTTTCTTACCAATTTCTTCAAAAAGTAAGTCCCTCTTTGTAACAAGCCCGACTAATTTTCCGTTTTTATCTATAATAAGAATACCTGATATATTTTTTTCGCTCATTAACTTCTTTGCATCTTCTACAGTATCATCAGGATGTAAAGTGAAAGGATGTTTAATAAACCAGCTAACTGCTCTCTTTACTTTCTTTACCTCTTCGGCTTGTCTTTCTGGTGGCATATTTCTGTGAATAACACCTATACCACCATGCTTTGCAAGCTCTATAGCCATTTCTGCCTCGGTAACAGTATCCATCGCAGAAGATATTAAAGGAATTTTTAAAGTTATATTCCTTGAAAACTTTGTAGTTAAATCAACCTGGTGAGGCAATACATCTGACTTTTGAGGAATAAGTAAAACATCATCAAAAGTTAAACCTTCCAAAAAATTCATACCTGAATCTCCTTTTTCTATATCATTCTATAGGCAAAAACCTCAGCAGGACCATGAACCCCAGAAATAAGCTCCTTCTCTATATCAGCAGTTAAACTCTCACCACCAATAAAGACAAATTCTTTATCAATTAAAAATTTTTTATTTTTTAAAATTATCTCATCAGGATTTCTATAAACTCTTTTATCATCATAAACTCCTATATAAATTTCCGGTAAAATTATCGCTTTTTTAATCAAATCGTCTTCAACAATAACCAAAAAAGAGAAAGGTTCCAGAGAAACATAATCAACATAAGTTATGGCAATTTCAAAATTTTCTAAAAAATCCTTGTTAGAAAAAATAAAAATACCAGTTAAATCTAAAACTTTTTTACCTTTTATTATATCCAGAACTTCTTGTTTATTTTTTAAAATTATCAAGACGAATCGCTCAAAGGTATTCCTCTTTTTAAACCTATTTTTTTTGCATATTCAACAACTTCATAATATTCCTCATAAGTTATCCTTCTGGAAAGTTCAGGATAATCAAATGCTTTCCAGCATGGATAATATTGAGGCATAATATTAACATAGGAATCCTCGGAAATTTCATTTTTTATAAAATCAAGAACTTTAAAAGAATTTGCTAATCTATTTGGTAAAACCAAATGCCTTATAAGTAATCCTTTTTTAGCAATTCCATTTTCTATAATGAGGTCTCCAACCTGCCTATGCATCTCTTTAACTGCCTCCCTTACAACCTCCCAATAATTCTTTATCCCAGAATATTTGTAAGCAATTTGGGAATCACCATATTTTATATCAGGCATATAAATATCTACTAAACCCTCAAGTTTTTTTAAAGTTTCCACTTTATCATATCCACCTGTATTATATACTATCGGCAATTTCAACCCCTTGCTTTTGGCAATATGGATAGATTCAACTATCTGGGCTATTACATGTGTAGGAGAAACAAGGTTTATATTCTCACAACCTATGTTTTGAAGATAAAGCATAATATCAGCAAGTTCCTCCGGTTTCACTTCCCTTCCTTCGCCTAAATGACTTATTTCATAATTTTGACAAAAAACACATTTTAAATTACAGTAAGAAAAAAAGATTGTCCCAGAGCCACCTTTCCCAACAAGAACTTTCTCTTCTCCATAATGAGGACCATAGGAAGAAATAATAGCATACCTACCTACTCTACAAACACCCTTTTCATCTCTTAAACGATTTACACCACAATTATGAGGACAAAGTTTACAGTTTTTTAGTTCCTCAATAAACCAATTATTTTTTAATCTAACTTCCCTTCTTTGAGAAATTTCTCCCACAACGGGTCAGTTAACTTTTCAAGTTCATCGTCATATTTGACCATTTTACCAAAGTATTCATCATCTTTTATAAATTGTGCTGCATTTTCATCCTCTGGTTTTGCCTCTCCTTTATGGATATTTTTCACAAAATTCTCATAATGATCTCTTATTGAACAGGGCATAAACCAATTATTTATTTTAACCTTATGATAACGACAATAGCCATATTTCCTTTGCCATTCCCTCCCTCTCTTAAAGAATGGCCTCTGAATTGCATCTGTAAGTGTTTTTCCCTTTGAATATATATCATAAACTGTGTCCACATAAAATGGAACAAAAACGCAGGGCATAATTTTCCCATTCCAGTCAATATACAAATATCCTCCATCTCTACCATAAGCAATGCATCCTGAAGCAACTACACCACTATTCCAGAAATCTGCAACAAAGTATTTTTTCTCAACCATACATTTTCTCCATTGTTTCAACATTTTAACTCTTTGCTCAGGAGTTACCATTAAATCAGGATTATAACCTCTCCCTATAGGCATGTATTGGAAAATCCACATGTGGGTAACACCTATTTCTTCAAAGTAATAATCATAAAGTTCGTCATCCATGAACAAATGAGCATTTTCACGCGTTGCAGTTAAAGAAACGCCCAAAGGAACCCCTTCTTCTTTTAAATAATCAAAAGCCCTCAAAATCTTTTTAAATACTCCTTTCCCCCTTCTTTCATCGGTTTCCTTTTCAAACCCTTCAACAGAAATAGCAGGGGTTACATTACCAAACTCAGCCAGCAGTTTAGCAATTGCCCTATCTATCAAAGTACCATTGGTATAAACTAAGAAAAATATATCTCTATATTTATCAAAAATATCAAGTAAAGTTTTCCCTTCACTTCTATACATAAACGGCTCACCACCAGATATTACAGTAAAATGAACCCCCCAATTTTCCCTTATATCATCAAGAATTTTCTCAACTAAATTATAAGGTAAAGTATCCTTAGAAGTCGCTTCAGAAGCAGCATAACAACCCTTACATCTCAAATTACAAACTTTTGTTGGACTCAAAGTTATAAAAGCAGGAGGATACTCACCATACTTTTCCTCATATTTTTCCATTTTTTCTTTCTCCGATTTCAACAAAGCACCCTCTACAAGATTTTTAGCAATCCTTGAAGCAACCTTCGGAGAAAAGTAACCCTTTTCTATCGCCCTAAAAGCAGAATACAGCATAGCCCTGAGTATATAGAATCTTTCCATCTCTATAACCTTTGGAAGTGTAGTATTTGAATT
>QNCA01000232.1 GCA_003644325.1 Planctomycetota bacterium | reverse complement strand
GGAGGACAGCGCCATAAAGTCAGCGATAGGAATCGGAGCGCTGCTGGCCGACGGCATCGGCGATACCATCCGCGTATCCGTCACAGGCCCGCTGGAGCAGGAAGTCGTTATCGGACACCAGATTCTGAAGGCGGTCGGTCTGGAAGAGAAAGGCCTTGAGGTGTTCTCGTGCCCGACGTGCGGGCGTTGCGAGATAAATCTGGACCGCATAGTAGCGGAGGTTCGCCGCAAGACCGCACACATCAAGAAAAACCTGTCCGTTGCAATCATGGGCTGCGTGGTCAACGGCCCGGGCGAGGCCGCAGAGGCCGACATCGGCATTGCGGGCGGCAAGGGCTTCGCATATCTCTTCAAGAAAGGCAAGAAAATCGGACGCATCCCGGAATCCGAAATCGTGCCCGCGCTCCTTGCCGAGATTGAGAGATTGTGAGGCGGTAAATGTTTCATAGTCCGTTCAAAGAGATTTTTGGCGCTTTTCTGATGTTTTTCCGGGTTGTACGTGGTGGTCCGTATGCCGGTGCGCAAGGAGCGCCGGAAATCCGAGGCTCTGCGTTTGCTCGAGTTCGCGGTAATCTTCTTTCTGGGCCGGGGCCGGACTTCAGCCCCTTGCCCCTTGCCCTCTGCCCTTGCCCCTTGCCCTCTGTCCCTGCCCCCCTGCCGCATGGCTTCATTTCGCTTGACTTTCGGAATGGGGACGAATAGCATACCCCGGCTTCGATTCTGAAACCACGAGTCTGCACGAAGCCGCATGAATACCCGCGTACCCTTTTCATCCGGTGTCCTGCTTGTGTTGGCTTGTGCCTGTCGGTGATTGCATTTTGCAAGGGGACTTTATGCCTGTCAAATGTGTCATAGGTATGCACTGGGGCGACGAGGGAAAGGGCGGCATCATTGACGCCCTTTCGGAGGAGGCCGATCTCGTTGTGCGCTGCCAGGGCGGGGCAAACGCAGGTCATACCGTCCATGTCGGGGACAAGACGTTCAAGTTTCACCTCCTGCCGTGCGGCGTGCTGCGAGAGGGCGTGCGCAATCTCATCGGTCACGGCGTTGTGCTGGACATCGAAGAAGTCGTTGAAGAAATCGAGTCGCTTCGCTCGAACGGCGTTAACCCCGAGGGCCGCCTTTTCATCAGCGACCGTTGCCAGGTGCTGATGCCCTACCACAAGAAACTCGACGGCCTCTCGGAGAAGTTGCTGGACAGGGCGGCGCTGGGCACCAGCAAGCGCGGCATCGGGCCTTGCTACGCCGACAAGGTCTCTTATCGCGGCATACGCCTGGCCGACGCCTACGACGGGGACTTCCTCAAGAAGACGATTCAGAAAAACCTTCTGGTTACCAATGCACTGCTCAAGCATGTCTATGCCGAAGAAGCGTTGGACATCGATGAACTCATCGAGACCACGAGTAGACTCGTGGAGAGATTGAAGCCCTTTGTCGCTGATGGCATTGCGCTGGTGCGGCGGGCGCTGGACGCCGGCGAGCGCATCCTGGTCGAAGGGGCGCAGGGCACATTGCTGGACGTGGACTACGGCACGTACCCGTACGTCTCTGCGTCGAACGCCTCGGTGCACGGGGTCTCCTCGGGCAGCGGCATACCGGAGCGGAAGATAGACACGGTAATCGGCGTGGCGAAGGCCTACTGCACCCGCGTAGGCGCGGAGCGGGGGCCGTTCCCAACGGAGGACAGGGGCCCGGACGCGGACATCATCCGCAAGCGCGGCAAGGAATACGGCACGACCACCGGCCGCCCGCGCCAGTGCGGCTGGCTCGACCTGGTCGCCACGCGCTACTCGGCCCGGGTGAACGATGTTGACTACCTGGCGGTGTCGCTGCTGGACGTGCTGGATGCTTTTGACACGGTGAAGGTGTGCGAGGCATACGAACTGGACGGCAAGCGCATTCAGCGTTTCCCGGCCGGCTGCGCGGAGTTGATGCGCGTCAAGCCCGTTTACCGCGAGATGCCCGGCTGGAAGACCGACATAACCGGCTGCAGAAAATGGGAAGACCTGCCTGTGCAGGCCCGCGAGTATATCGACTTTATCGGTTCGTTTGTCGGCGCTCCGGTGAACATCGTGCGCCTGGGGCCGGAGCGGGAACAGACCATCAGACGCTGACGTTTCAGGTTTCAGGTTTCAGGTTCCAGGTTTCAGGTTTCAGGTTTCAAGTCTTGACAACTTCTTACTGTTGCCCGTTGCCCGTTGCCCGTTGCCGGTTGCCTGTTGCCTTGATTCTTCCGACTTCTGACTGAAAAACCTTTTTGATTGATGGAAGCGAGCAAACTCCCCCGACATATCGCGATAATCATGGACGGCAACGGCCGCTGGGCGACGGAGCGCGGGCTGACACGCAATCGCGGGCACCGTGAGGGGGTGAACTCCGTCCGCGAGATTACCCGCGAGTGCGCCAAACTCGGGATAAAGCAACTGACGCTTTATGCGTTTTCGGTGGAGAACTGGAAGCGTCCGAAGGCCGAGGTGAACTTCCTGATGCGCATGCTCAGGCGTTTCCTGGTTCAGGAGCGGAAGGAGATAATGGACAACGACATCCGCCTGGCGGCGATAGGGCGGCTGCATGAACTGCCGAAAGGCGTGCGGAAAGAGTTGCGCGAGACGATAGAAATGAGCGGGGATAATAAGGGGATGACGCTGTGCCTGGCATTGAATTACGGCGGCAGGACGGAGATTGTCGATGCGGCGGCCCGAATCGCCCGCGGCGTCGAAGACGGCAGCATACGCCCCGGCGACATAGACGAGGAGATGTTCGCCCGGCATCTCTACACGTCCGGCATGCCGGAGCCTGATTTGCTCATAAGGACATCGGGCGAGATGCGCGTGAGCAATTTTTTGCTGTGGCAGATGTCCTACACGGAGATTTACGTGACGAGAGTTTTATGGCCGGATTTTCGCAAGAAAGAGTTGATGAAGGCAATACGGGAGTACGCCAAACGGGAGCGTCGATTCGGCGGTATATGACGGGCTCGGGCGACGGTGATTTCCCGCGAGGAGATGTTCCGAGGAAATGGCGTCCAAAATCGTTACAAAGCGAATCCTTTTCGGCGCGTTGATGATATTCGTGGTCCTGGGCCTGTTTGCGCTCGACTACGTGCTGGAGGTTTTCTATTTTTACTATCTGTTGTGCGCGTTCCTGGTGGGGTACGGCATCTACGAGTTTTACGGCATTGCCGAGGCCCGCGGCAGCAAGCCGCACAAGTACCTGGGCGTCTTCTGTGCGGTGATGCTGGCGCTCTCCTCCAAGGAACTCGTCGCCGTCTTTCTACCCCATGTCACCCCGCAGGTGGCCGCCGGCATGGCCCAGTTGGGGATTTTGATAGCGATATCCATCCTCGTGCTCGGCGTGTTTGTTCAGCAGATACTCAAACGCGGCTCGGGCGATTCCTTCGCCGACATATCGGCCACTTTTTTCGGCATGATTTACGTGGGGTTTCTGGGGAGTTTCTTCGTCAAGATACGCCACCTCTACCGTCCCGACAACTGCCTCGTGCCCGATTATCACCTGGCGGGGCTCCTTTTCGTGGTGCTGGTGGTGGTCGGCACCAAGGGCAGCGACGTGGTGGCGTTTTTCATCGGCCGCAAGTGGGGCCGCCGCCCCCTCATCCCGCACGTCAGCCCGAAAAAGTCGTGGGAGGGCGCGATAGCGGGGCTGTTGTTCGGAACGCTGTTCGGCTTGGCATGGGCGCTCGCCTTCGGTGCAATATTGCGATTCCAGGCGTATTTTGGTATAATTTTCGGCTTTCTCCTGGCATTTGCCGGGCTTGCGGGCGACCTGGCGGAGTCGCTGATTAAGCGCAAGGCATCTGTCAAGGACTCCGGCAAGTGGATACCGGAGTTTGGGGGGCTGCTGGACGTCATAGACGCGCCGCTGTTCGGGGCGCCGACGGTCTATTACGCGTGGCTCCTCATTAACCAGCTGACCAACGGCTATATGAGGCCGCTCTAACTTCGCTTATTAAGCGAAGGTCACAAAATAACGAATGGTACAAAGGGGTGCACTTCAGATTTGAGGCAGGATTTTGTGGAAATTTCAGGCAAAAAAGTTACCCTCCTCTCATTTCATTATGTAGCCGTTTATTTTATCAACGACAGAG
>QNCA01000231.1 GCA_003644325.1 Planctomycetota bacterium | reverse complement strand
GGGACGGCGACGTCACCCCGTGCGTTTTCATACCCTATGCGGCGGCCAACATATATGACATTTATAAAAACGGCGGCGACCTGAACACCATCCTGGAAACCCCGCTCTTCCGTCACATTCGCGAATGGCAGGACGAATACGGCTATGCTCAGCAGGCCGAGAAGACCGGCAACTGGTTCTGCCCCTGCGCAATCAGGGACCACTACGCGCATTTTTACGAAGGCGCGATAAGGTGCGGTGCCAGGCCCATTGACTCCGAGGCCGCCGAGGCCCTGAAGGACAAGGGATATTATGACGGGATGGTCAGGTACGGCCGTGACTTTGACCGGCTGACCTCGGCAAAGTGGAAGAAGGAATACCTTTCAACCTCCGAGAAGCCCCGGACGCGCAAGGCGGTCAAGTCCGCCTGAGGGCGTAATCCGGCGGTCCGAACGGACACATTTGCGGCGGCACATTTCGCATGCCGCGCCGGTGACCGTCGCCATTACCCATTCGGACCCTGACGGGTCCTCAGGGCGAGGACCCGGAACGGGCGGAGCGCAGGCCCCGACGCAGTCGGGGGCCGGCTCGTAGATGGTGACAGTCACCGGTGCGGCCTTTCCAAGATTCTTGCATGCTCCCCGGCGGAGCAAAATCCTTGACAGTTTTCTCCGCATCGCCTATAATTTCGGAAAAGCAAGACGGTTGCGCCATCTCCGGATGGCGCTATAACTTTTTTCACATAATGCACAGATGATGGGAGCCGACATGTTGAAGATATATATTGACGGGGAATTTTATGACAAGAAAGATGCGAAAATATCGGTATTCGACCACGGCCTGCTGTACGGCGACGGCGTTTTCGAAGGCATCAGGATGTACAACGGCAGGATATTCAAATGCAGGGAGCACATCGACAGGCTGTTTGAGAGCGCCCGGGCCATCGGAATCAGGATGCCGATGAGCAAGGAAGAAGTCATCGCCGCCATGGAAGAGACGCTGAAGGTGAACAATCTGAACGACGCCTATATCCGCCTTGTCGTTACCCGCGGGATAGGGGACTTGGGGTTGGACCCGAAATTGTGCGAGAAGCCTTCCGTCATAATAATTACCGACAAGATAGCGCTTTATCCCGCAGAGATATATGAGCGGGGTCTGGAACTGGTCACCGCAGCCACCCCGAGAAACCATCAAGAGGCCCTTAGCCCGCGTATAAAGTCGTTGAACTATCTCAACAACATCATGGCCAAGATGGAAGGACACCAGGCCGGGGTGCGTGAAGTGATCATGCTGAACCTTGACGGCTACGTCTGCGAGTGTTCGGCGGACAACATATTCATAGTCAAGAACGGCGTACTGGCGACTCCGCCGCCCAGCGCGGGCATCCTGAAAGGCATCACGCGCGACACCATCATGGATATTGCGCGAGAGTCGGGCACCGAGGTTCGCGAGGAAAACATTACCCGCTTTGACCTGTACGTGGCCGATGAGGTGTTCCTTTGCGGCACCGCGGCGGAACTGATAGCGGCCGTTAAGATTGACGGCCGGGTGATCGGTGACGGCAAGCCGGGGCCGGTTTTCAGGAAACTTCTCGGGAAATTCCGCGAACTCGTGTAAGCGCGGCATGTGGCCTTCGCCGAGTGTTTCATGAGGGGTAGCATTAAAATGCGCGATTGCATCATAAGAATAACATTGATTGGTCTGCTGATGCTCCTCGCGGGAGGGCGGATGCTGCAGGCTGATGAGCCTGGAGGGCCTGCGCCGGCCGATGAGCCTTCGACCCCGCCCGAGGAGGCCGCGCTTGCGCCGATTAAGGACCTCATAGAAGCATTAAAGGGCGGCGACAAGGATGCTGCGGCGGGGGCGATGGACGCACTCGTCGCCAGGGGCGAGGAGGCCATCCGGCCGCTGATCGACCTGCGGGAGTCCGGCGAGGATCCCGGCGCCGAACGCGCGACGCAAGCCCTCGCCCGCATTGGTGTTGTCGGCGGCCTTTACATGCGGGTGGAGTTGTTCCGCAGTGAGTTCGAGCCGCACGAAAAGATCGGGGTGCACTTCGTCTTTCGGAATTACGGCAAGAAGCCCGTCACGGTATTCAATCCTGTTTCCCCCCGGAATCCAGAGTTCGCCTACGGGCTGGGCTGGCAACTGACGCTCAAGACCGCCGCGGGCAAGAAGGTGGCGTATGTCGATATGAACGAGAAGGCCTCCCCAAAAGCCGTCGGGCAGGGGAACCTCGTCACGCTACGGCCCGGGGAGATGTATGGCGACATTGTGTACTTGGAGACGCTTTTCGGACTTGAGAAACTGGCGCAGGGCGAGTACACGATTGAGAGCGCCTATGCGACGGACAAGACCATGCTGGAGGCCGTAAAAAAGCGGTCCGACCTGAAAGCGGAGAACCTCTTTGTTAACTCCATCACTCCGCCTGCGGTTCATTTGAAGGTCGCCCTGCCCGACATTGAAGCGGTTGACAAGGAAACCGAGGCAAAGATTCGGAAATTGATAGAGGAATTGGGAAGCGAACGATACCGGATCCGCAGAAATGCGGAGACCGAACTGGACAAACTTGGCAAGACCGCTCTGAAATACCTGAAAGAAGCCGTTGACGCAACCAAGGACCCCCAGATAAAGTATATTGCACAACAATTAATAGATAAGATTGAAAAACCGGCGGAGGAAATGGTAACCTACCTGGGTATAAGAATGGACCAGTCCTTTTCCGGCAAAGGCGTGCTTGTAATGAGCGTGATGAACTCCAGTCCCGCCGAAAAGGCCGGGCTCCGGAGCCGGGACGCAATCGTCCGCATAAACGATGGAGAAATCCGCGGCGACCTGAACACCCGCGCCTCCTACCTGCGCAAGCAGATACAGTCGCGCAGGGAAGGAGACAAAGTCGCGCTTACCGTGCAGCGCGACGGGAAAGAGGTCGTCGTGGAAGTCACCCTGGGCAAAATATCAAAAAGGGCGCTCGAACAGGAGTGACGATGTGGTCCGAGAAAAGGCCGGCGCGTCCATGTCGTTGATTCTTTCCTGGGGGAAAGGCATATGCCTTCGGAAGAAGTGATAGCGAGCATAATTTATGCGGTGGTCTTCATCGCCGCCGTGGCGCTTCTGTATCGCGTTTTTGAGAAGCGCCTCGGCGAAATCTCCCGACGCATGGACGACACACCCGCCATGCTGCAAGACCGATTTGAGAAGGACCTTGCGGAAATTCGCGCCCACATCGGCAACGTGCAGCACACCATGGCCGCGGAGTTCAACAACCGGATTGAAGAGCGCCTGGCCGAATTCGAGAAGCGTCTCGGCGCGGTTATGGAAAACGCGGAGAAAAACACCCGTGCGGCCGACGACTTCTCCAGGAAAATCCAGGCATTTCACGAGCGCTTGCAGGGGTTCAAACAGGAATTTCACGACTACCAGGAATCGACGCGGACCTCGCTGGAGCGCTCATTCGAGGCAATGGAAAGGCGGTTGAGCAGGGCGGCCGCAAGCGAGCCGCAGGAAGATATGGACAAAATCGGCCGCTTCAAGGCCGAGATGCCTCATTATGAGGAAAGGTTCAGCGAACTGGCCGACAGACACCGCGAAGTCAGCGCCAATGCCAAACGAATACTCGACCAGCACAAGGCCCTCTCGGGGAAAATCGCAGGCGCGAAATCCGAAGAAGAACTGAAGGAATTCCTGCGGCAATCCGCGTCGCTCTTTCAGAACCTCGGACGCGCGATCAATTCCTCAAGGGACCTCTTTATCGGCGGCGAAGAGACGCTCAGGCAATTGATTCAAGAAATGTCCCCATTGTACAAGGTATGCGAAATCTGCGGGGAGGTCCGCGATAACCTTTCAGTCTGCCTCAACTGCGGAAGGAAATACTGCGACGAATGCAAGGGCCTGCAAATAGGCCATTGCAAGGAATGCGCGCCATACGTCAAACCACTGCATTTCGAGGTACGTGAGACATAATTCACGCCTCCCTCGCCGAACGTAACCACGCCTCCATCCCGGCAATAATATCCCGCTCGTCCAACGTATATCCGCCTAAAAAATAGGGTCAGGTCCAATACTGTCCGGTACGGGGTTTGATGGCGGAAACGCTAACCGCCGACGACATCATTCACCAGCGCGGAGGC
>QNCA01000230.1 GCA_003644325.1 Planctomycetota bacterium | reverse complement strand
TCTTCTTCATAATCGCGGTGGTCTTCAGCATACTTTTAGAGTTCCGGCGCGAGGGGAAAATCCGTCCGCTGCTCGTCAAGATTGCGCGGCCTTTCAAGGGGCAAGTTGCATTTCCCTACTACCCTGCTACCGCATCCTGAGCGGCGCAGTGCCGTTACAGGCATACATCCTTGCTTCTCGCACCCTCCGTCAACTCACCGCACGACCGCCTTGAAAACCGTCGATCCGTTGATCTCCTGTTCTTTTTGCCGTGTACGCCCTCCTCGGTTTATGCTATTATACTGGAAGGCCCGCTCCACCTTAACCAGTGGTCCAGATTTTGGGGAGTATTATACTTGACTCAGGGGTCATTTTCATAGATGGTTCCAGACAAAAAAATCGCGGCGATAGTGCTGGCGGCCGGGCGGTCCGAAAGGATGGGCTCGCCCAAGGCGCTGCTCGACTTCGACGGAAAGACCTGCCTGGCGCTGGCGAAGAATGCCTGTCACGAGGGCGGCGTTAATAATATAATCGTAGTGCTCGGATATCGGGCGGACGATATAATCGCCGCGGGAGAGACGGATGGGATGCAAACCGCCTTGAACCGAAACTGGCGGGCGGGGCGATCGTCCTCGTTGAAAACGGGACTGCGCGAACTGCCCGAAGACACGGCGGCCCTTCTCATGTTTCCCGTGGACTGTCCCTTGGCCGGTGCCGGTGTGGTGCGGGCGCTGATTGGCGCGTACCGCGCGCGAAGCGCGGACAAGAGGGTGTTCATCCCTTCACATAATTACAGGGCCGGACACCCCGTTCTTATCGACGTGTCGCTCAGGGATGAACTGCTCGCGCTCGGAGACGACGAGCCCGCCAGGAACGTCCTCTCGCGCGACAAGAGCATTATCGAGTACGTTGTTACTGAAAATGCAGGCGTCCTTTTTAACATGAACACGCCGGCGGACTACCGGGAATGTCTGCGGCGGTATAGAAAAACGAGGAACGATGAAGCAGGACATCTTCAGGCGGATCGCGAAACTGGTTGAAGAGGGCAAAACTTTTGCCATCGCCACCGTGGTGTGGGTCGAGGGCTCGGCGCCCGCCGGGCCGGGCAGCAGGATGGTTGTAATGCCCGACGGCATCCAGTACGGCACAATCGGCGGGGCGGCGTTAGAAGAAGAATCGAAGGCGCTCGCGCTCAAGGCGATAAAAAGGGGCGCCGGCGCGGGCGGTCTGTTTGATTTCGATCTCGGCGGTACGGCCGAAAAGTCGGTTGCCGCCTGCGGCGGCAGGGCAAAGGTTTTCATCGAAGTCGTGAAACCGAAACCACACATACTGATATTCGGCGGCGGGCACATCGGCCTGGAAGTCGCCAGGCTCTGCGACTTCCTGGAATATTCTTACTCCGTTGTGGACGACCGCGCGGAGTTCGCTTCGGTGGAGCGCTTTCCGAGCGCCGTCGGGCTCTTCAACCAGACCGTCGGGGAGTTCGCGGGAGCCGCCGACATGAAACAATACTCCCACGTGCTCATCTGCACCTACGCCCATGAACACGACGCCGAGGTCGCCGGGTTCGTCCTGAAGAACTTCCACTCGTACATAGGCCTCGTCGGCAGTAAGGCAAAACGCGCCGAGATACGCGGCAAACTCGGAGAGAGAGGCATACCCGGCGAGAGGTTTGACGAGGTGCACTGCCCTGTCGGCATGAATATCGGCGCGAAAACCCCCGCTGAAATAGCGCTCAGCATCATGGCCGAAATCATCGCAGACACCAAGACAAAATAACAGGAAAAGGGGTCAGGTCCAATACTGTCCGGCACGGTGATAACATTTCTTTCTAATACATGGCATGGCGTCGTCGAGATAGCACTGGCCGCCTCGGTTTTCGTGCTGGCGGGTTTCGTGGTGGCGGGGGTGCTGCATGCGTTTGTCTCGTCGGAGCGCTTGCAGCGTTTTCTCGGGACGGGGCGGTTCTGGCCGGTGTTGAAGGCGGCGCTGGTCGGGCTGCCGCTGCCGTTGTGTTCTTGCGGTGTGCTGCCCGTGGCGATAGGCCTGCGCCGTCAAGGCTCTACGAACGGCGCGACGGTCTCATTCCTGATATCCACGCCTGAGACCAGCGTGGATTCGATAGTGATATCCTTTGCGCTGCTGGATCCCGTCATGACGATATTCAGGCCGGTGGCCGCTTTCATCACGGCGCTGGTTACGGGCGTCGCATGCGACGCGTTGACTGGTGAAAAACGCGAGCGGGAAGCAACCGCGCGGGAACACGCCTGTTGCGCCGTGCGCGGTTCCGGCCCCGGCGCTCGGACTTTCGGCGCGCGGCTGAGGCACGGCATGCGCTTCGCGTTCGTCGATATGCTGGACGACCTGGGCAAGTGGCTGGTAGTCGGCGTTGTGCTGGCCGGCGTGATAACCGCGCTGGTGCCGGCGGGATTCCTGGAGCAGTACGGCGGCGGGGGGCTGCCCGCGATGCTGGTCATGCTCGTGGTCGGCATACCCCTCTACATGTGTTCCGTGGCTTCGACGCCGCTGGCCGCGGCCCTGATAGTGGCGGGCATATCGCCGGGGGCGGCGCTGGTGTTGCTGCTGGTGGGGCCGGCGACTAATGCGGCGGGAATAACCGTATTGGCAAAGGCCCTGGGCGCGAGAGTGACGATTGTCTATGTCGCGGGTGTCGCGGTGGTGAGCGTTCTTATGGGGCTGCTTCTGGATGTGGTTTACGGTTTCATCGTTCCGATATCTCCACAGGAGGCGATAGGCCGGACCGCCGAGATTCTGCCGGAATGGCTGCGCGCGGCGGGGGCGATTGTGCTGGCTGCGGCGCTGCTGTGGGCGTTAGTCCGCCGCCTGGCGAGAACCAGCGGAAGTAAAGTGGCCGGCGGCGGCCGCGAAGACGGGGAACACGACCATGGCCTTTCCGACCACACCCCGTGAACTGCGCGACCTTCTCGAGAGGCGCGGCATCAGGGTCGGCAAGAAACTCGGCCAGCATTTCTTGGCTGACCGGAACATGCTGCGATGGATTGCCGAGCAGGGTGAACTGGGGCCGGGGGATGTGGCGCTGGAGGTGGGCACGGGCACCGGCCTGTTAACGAATGAACTGGCGCAGCGGGCGGGGCGCGTCGTGACCGTGGAGATGGACGAGCGCATGTTTGAACTCTCCGGGGAGCTCCTTGCGGATTACGACAACATCCGCCGTTACCATGCTGACATCCTGGAGAAGCGCGACAGGCTGAATCCCGAAATAATCGCCGCCGTCAAGGCGACGCTGGGAAAAATACCGCGTGCCAGGCTGAAGGTAGTGGCCAACATTCCCTACAACATTTCATCTCCGCTCATAATTGATTTATTGGAGAGCGGCCTGCCGATGGAACGGATTGTACTGACGGTCCAGCGGGAAGTGGCCGAACGGCTGACCGCGTTGCCGGGCACGAGGGACTACGGTTACCTGACGGTCATCGCGGAATATCACAGCGAGATAGACATCCTCAAGCAGATACCCAGGCAGGTCTTCTGGCCTCGACCCAAGGTGACATCGGCCGTCGTGAGGTTGCTTCCACGGAGCGAGAAGTTTCCGCTGCGCGACTACGACATGTTCCACGCGGTCGCGCGGGCCATATTCGACCACCGGCGCAAGAGCCTGCTCAACTCACTGGCCCTGGGCAAGGTGAGCATCAGCGACAAGGCTAAACTGCGTGACGTCCTGGCGGAATGCGGCCTGGATCCCGCCGGCCGCGGCGAGGGCCTGACCGTGGAGCGCATCTGCCGCCTTGCGGATACTGTTTTCGACTTGCGTGGCAAATCACGTGAAAACTCAAGTTGACCGACTTTTGCTGACCTCGGTGACTGTCACTAATTACGGAATCTCGTGAGCCTGCCGAACGAGATTCGTAGATTAGTGACTGTCACCGTGAGGCAAACATCCAGCACTGCCCGGAAAAAGTCAGTCAACTTGAGTTTTCAGGAACTGAGCGATCTTCCTGGTGGAGTGGCCGTAGGCGAAAGCGTCTACGATGAGCCTGACGAACTCCTCCGAGTGGCGCTCGAAGAGGCCGATATAATCCATACAATTATTTAACATGGGTGATGTCCTCCATAATGTGGTTGTAAAAAGCCATAATATCGGAAGACATCCCTTTTTTT
>QNCA01000229.1 GCA_003644325.1 Planctomycetota bacterium | reverse complement strand
TATCTCGCCGGCGCGGATGTCCCATCTCATCTTGATTTCGTCCTTGAGTTCCTCAAGCTGCCGGACTTCCCTATGGTTTTCTCCAAACTTTGCAAGCAGGCCGGCCAGTGTGGCTTCAGTGAAGTTAAGCTGCTGTTTGAGCGCGAGCATCACCGGGTCAGTCTCAATAATGTTTTGTATTTGCACGCTTATAGGCCCCTGAGCCAAGTCACTGTATATGCCTATATCGGCCTCAAGCTGTCGGATTGCGATTTCAAGGTCGCTCTTCTGCAATTCCAACTGGTCCAACTTCAGTGTGATAGTATGTTTGCGATAGTTGCTTACCGGCATCGCAAGATCCGTCAACTGCCAAGCGGTACGAACATCGTCAAGGGCCTTCTCGGCCACGCGCAAGTCCTCCTGCACCCTACTTTGCCGAGTCTTTAGTTCGGCAAGTTTGCCGGCAACTTCCGCCTGCTTTCTGTTAGTCTGAGAGTCGATAAACATAGCCACCATTTCGTTTACTATGTCGGCCGCTTCCTTGGCGTCGCGGCATGTCATCGATACCTCAACATAATCGGCGTCTCTGTTAGCCACGGCACCTAAGTACTTGTCCAAGTACCTTACCTGCTTTGGCAGCCCATTGATGCTTTTGAACCAGTTCGTCGCCTTAACCGCATCCCTCTTGAGCAGATCCTCCAGTGTCCCCTGCTGCTTTATCATATTCGCAATTGACAGACGATAGCCGTATTTGATATCTCTCTGGACCATCGGTGTCGATATTTCCATGGGGTCGGTCTGCACGGGGGGAAGGACCTCGATAAAGGCGCTGGCAGTGTATTTCGGCAACTTGGTCCTCAGTGCCCAGCAGGTTGCACCACCAGCCAGCAAACCAATTATAGTCAGCAGGATAATAAGGAGCATGTGCCGGCGCAACACTCCAAGCATTTCCTTCGGCGTCATAGCAGCAGTCGCAGGTCGCAGCATCGCCTGCCCTGCTTGTCTCCTTGCCGCCGTGGTTCTTTCGTCCGCCATTTTAATCTCCAATCTAGATTAACCAATCAGGGCACTTACTCATTTCGTCCCTACATCTTAATTTCTACTATTATGAGAGGCGTTTAATAGCCTTTTTTATTCGATCTACGTCCTTGTTGCTCAAGCTGCCTGCTCCGACTTGCAGTGCTTGTTCATACGCCGCCAATGCACCTTCTTTGTCTCCCAGTGCCTCCTTAATCAATCCGAGATGCTCGTACACTTCCGGTCCGACATAGAGTTTCTTCTGCGCATAATACTGAAGGGCAGCATTGAGATGCCCGAGGGCTTCGGAGTATTTGCCGTTTTTAAATAACACATAACCATAGGTATCCAATACGCCCGGATCATTTGGCGTCTGATTGTAAACCTTCTCGGCATATTTAAGAGCCTCATTGAGGTTTTAGCCACTATCGGCAAGCATATAAGCCAGATTATTCAAAACACTGATATTATTCGGCATTTTGGTCAACAAACTTTTGTAATCTGCGACAGCCATTCTAAGATATTTGTTATCGGAACTTCTCTGGTAAGCGAGGGTCAGTATTTCAGCCTTTTTGGCCGTATAATCCCATTTTTTACGACTGTCCGGCTTGGTTAATTGAATGCACTTCTCGATATACGGCAGCGCCTTGAAGTACTCACGGTTGATCTTGTAGAGGTTAAACAAGGTGAAATTTGCTGGTACTGAATCAGGATTTTTCTTGAGTTTATCGATGCAGTATTTCTCGACCTCTTCGGGTCCGAGAAGCAGGAACATTCGCAGCAGAACTTCTGATGCAAGTGTCTCATTGCCCTCGGCCTGGTCAACAGCCTTCTGGCAGTACTCGACGGCGGTTTTCTTATGCCCAAGCAACAGTTTGGCCTGTGCCATTCTCAAATAAGCCAAAGGTGCATAATCCGTGTCCAAATACTCCTTCGCAAATTCAGAGATTTCATCCAGCTTTTTTGGATTCCAACTGCTGGTATTAGGCAAGCCTGCCAGCAAAATAAAGGACCTCAGATAGCCGTCAAAGGCCGATGCATACAATCCGTCGAATCGGAGTTCATTGGCTTTCTTACCGCTATACTCCCTGCGCTTAATCTGGAACGCCCTTGCGTAGAGTTGTGATGCCTTAGTGTAGTTTCCGGTTTCCAGCGCAAATGCTCCGGCGCGGTTCAGCCAGAACACACTCATGGGAAACTCATTGACAGTACTGGTATAGAACTCTCCCAGAGACTCTTTCCTGTCCAACTGTCTATATGTCTCTTCGAGCAGTAGTCTTGCCTCTGTTGGTGCTCCCGGCATATCGATTGCGTTTTTCAGTTCCGTCACCGCATCCTCGAAGCGGGCCACGCGCAGATAGGCCTTCGCCAGAATCACTCTCGTCGCTGCCTCATCTCTCAGTGACTTGCTTTTCTTAATGTCTTCGATCGCCTTGGTGACATCTCCCGCATAGAAACGTATCTCTCCTCTGAGTCGCCAGCCGGTGGCATTCTCCGGGTTCCTCTCAAGATAGCGATTCGTCAACTCCGTCGCCTTGTCAAGCTGTCCCTTTCTCATTTCGAGCCATGCGCGAAGCAACAACGTTCTCGGCTCGTCGGGGTATTTCTCATTGAAGCTCTGCAATTTCACTGCCGCCTCACTGACAAGGCCGACTCTGAGGAAAGACTGAATTTGGATTAGATAGTTGTCAACCGTCGGATCAACGGCTATGAGCCTCTCGCTGTACTTTGTCGCGGCGTTCGCATCGGACGTTTTTTCAGCAACGCGCACTAATCCCTTTATAACTTGCGTATTATCAGGTTCAGCCTGGTACAGCTCCTCGAGAATTCCCTTTGCCTCCTTATATTGTCCGCGCTGGTAATAATGATTCCAGAGCAAATTCCTATCATTGGCATCGGTTAGCATGGTCACAACCTCAGGGTCGCGACCCATGGCCCGCAGATATTCCGTATAGCGATAAAGCATACGTTCATCCTTGGGCTTTATCCTTCTGGCATCATCCAGAGCGGAACCTGCAACTGCAAACAACACGGCTCTTCGCTGTTCATTTGTTTCATCGCGTGCTATTCGCGTCGCCAGTTCGCCCACTTTCAGGGAATTTTCGAAATTTGGTTCGCTTTTGTGAAAGGCTTGCAGTATTGCAAGAGCCTTAAGCGGCTCGGTGGGAGCTATGAAATCCGCATAGAACTTGCGTAATTGTCTATCCCCCGGGTTCAGCGCCATCGCTCTTTGGATGGCCTTCCTCGTCTCGGTTGTCTGTTCGGAAGTAACACTGTCACCCAACTTCTGGTTTCGAAGAAACAAGAGCTGCGCGTAGCCTTTGGCAATAAGTCCGTCCAGCGGATTCATCGCTGTTGCCCGCCGAATATCCTCAATCGCGGCATGTTCATCTCCCAGGGCCTCATTAATATTGCTCCGCAGTGAATACGCACGAGAGAATACCGGTCGTTGTTTCAGGGACTCATCGATTCGCATTTTCGCTTCCTGCAACTGTCCCTTTGCAAACGCAAGTCTCGCCGCAAAAACACTTCCCTCGCAACCATCCAAGTCTTCCTCTCGAGCAATCTCTACTTGCTGTCCAGCAAGATCCCAATCTTTCTTCTCAACAGCAATATCAAAGAGATGGCCTACAGCAAGAAATCGTGGACTTTCCTCCTCTTCTCCTTGGAAAAACCACGTTTTAACGGTTTCCTTGGGTTTCTGAAATTGCAAAGCCTTTTTCAATGCTGCAATCGCCTTGTCAAGTTTGCTCTGCCGGCGATAAAAGATGCCAAGCCGCAGATTGCGCTCGGCCGGGTCGGCGATATTTGATAGAACGGCTTCCTCGATCTCAACAAGTCTCTCTTTTGAAACAGACGCAGGCTTTGGCTCCAAGAGTATCTGTTTGTAAATCATCGCCTTCGTGTCTTTCGGGAAGTACCCAAGAAATCGATCTATCAGTTTCTTGGCTTTATCCACACTACCCCGTCCAACAAGGTAGGAGCAGGCTTGAACAACCGTCTTACTATCAACGGAATCAGGCTCGACGGACAAAAGCTTATCCACCAACTGTCCCCTAAGCCCTTTGTAGTCGTTCAACTCCTTCCGTATCGCCACAAGACTCTCCGCCGAATTTTTATCTCCCTCACCG
>QNCA01000228.1 GCA_003644325.1 Planctomycetota bacterium | reverse complement strand
ATTATTGCCGGATTTAAATGGATGAGTTCAGGAGGAAATCCGGAAAAAATTAGCAAAGCAAAGAAAATGATGATTGCCGGACTGGTTGGCTTGGTAATAATTGTTTTAGCTTATTCTATTGTTGCTTTTGTTATTAAGTTTTTAAAAGAGGCAACAGGGCCAGCTGGAGTTATAGGAGAAGGATGTGGTACGCCGGATGTTTGTTCAGGGTGTTCGCGCTGTGTTGGCGGCATTTGGCAGTTTGATAGCACCTGCCCAGGATGCCAGGGAGAAACACCTCCTGGACCCAGTCCTTTCTATATTAGAAGCATCAGTCCTCCTAGAGGGGCGACTGTGCCTAGAAATTCTTTGGTTCAGATATTCTTTAATAAAGATATTTCTCCTGAAAGCGTAACTTCAACAAATTTTGTAATTGAAAAAACAACAGAGCCGCGGTCAGTTGTAAATGGTTCATTAGAGCTTATTGGAGGAAATGAAGTTAAGTTTGTTCCTGCTTCCCTTGTCCATCACATCCAGATCTTTATTGCTTTGATGAAAATTCTTCATATCAGCTTACTGTTTCTCAAAATGTAATTAGCCAAAATGGCCAAACTCTTAATTGTAATAATGGAATTTGCTCTTGGAATTTTAACACTAATGATATTGTAGATACCCAATCTCCGGAAGTTAGAAGTATCAGTTTTTCTCCTTCCCAAAACGAATATGTGCCTAATAGCCAAGTTTTAATTGAAGCTAGTGTTTATGATGATGCAGGAATTGGACGGGTTATTTTTAAGATTGATTTGGATAATGATGGCAGTTGGGATATAGAAGAAATTCAACCAGGAGATGGGACTAGTGGTATAAGCGAATATAGATACAGTTGGGATACTAGTTTGCTTGAAGCCAATAGTCAACATAAGGTAAGGGTTGAGGCCTATGATTTAGCAAATAATTCTGCCCAAAGAGAAGAAAGAGTTGTTATTAGAGCAGAGCATTGTTTTAATGGACGGATGGATGAAGATGAGGAGGGCACTGATTGTGGAGGAGAAGATTGTTTAGCTTGTCAAGGAGCAGCTTGTGATGCGGATCCAGGCACACCAGAATGTGAGCCAGACCATTCTCTTTGCCTTTCAGGATACTGCAATCCTGTGACTTGCCAGTGCGAAAATCCTCCTGAAATAGGCCAAAGTTGCGCTATATCTGGTACATGTTCTCCTGATAATCCCTGTCAGGATCCCTATGTGTGCGTGGATTTTGACAGCAGTGGAGATTGTGCCTGCTGTTGCGAGAATGACAGCCATTGCCCAGAAGGATTAGTTTGCGATACTAGTCAAGATTGCGGCACAGAAAAAGGTGTATGTTGTGGATGTAGTGAAAATAGTGAGTGCGGAAGGAATAATGTTTGCGATAGTACTACTCATTGTTGTAAGTCCTGTCAAGGGCAAAGCAATGGAACCAAATGTTATGTACCCGGCCTTCCTAATGATGAAGGAGAATGCTGCAATGGAGTTTGCTGTTATGGGCAATGCGAGGGAGGCCAGTGTGTTAATTTGTGCGGCAACGGGCGAATTGATCCTGGAGAGGAATGCGATGGAAATGAGTTAGGGGGAAAAACCTGTGAAGATTTTGATGACTATACAGGCGGGCAATTATCTTGTAATCCTGATTGCACCTTTAACTTTAGTGATTGCGAGAGAGAAGAAGGTCCTCGGATAGGAGAGGAATGCAATAGTGATGAGGATTGCTTTCCTCCAGGCACTCTTCCAGAGAAAATGATAGGAGCGGTTTGTTATAACAATAAGTGCATTGCTTTTCCAAAGCCTGAGGATTTAGAAATAATTTCATCTACTTTAAATAAAATAAAATTAAAATGGCGATATCAAGACCCTTATAGTTTAGCTACTGCTTTTGAAATTTATGAGAAAGGACCGACAGACACTTCTTTTGGTAGTTTAACAACTTGTTATTTGGAAAATTTCCAATGCCATCCTGATATGTGGGGAAATTTCATTTTTGAAAAGCAGGGCGAAAATTATATTTTTACAAAAAACGGGACATTTGAAAAAGGACAAAAATATTCATATAAAATAAGGGCAAAAAAAGGAACCCAAACTGCTTATTCTGATTATAGCAATGAAGCAACAGGAGAGATTAAAGGATTGATTAGGTGTCAAAGCAATGATGATTGCCCTCTTGAGGCTCCTTGTTGTCGGACAGATACTCATCAATGCGTGATATGGGATTATTGTGAGGGGAATTGCACAGAAGGAGGAAATTGCCATCCCCCAGAGGAAAAATACGCTTTGGCAAATTTCAGGGTGCTTTCTGGAGAAGAAATGGGCGCCTGTCTTTTTTCAGTAGAACCAGAACAGGGTAGGATTAATGATTATGTAAACTTATCTGGCGCGCTATTTGGAAACAATGGGGAAGTTAAATTTGAAGATTCATCCTACCATATTGAAGGAAATGCAGGAACTCCATGGTCAGATGAGGAAATTACTACTTCTGTCCCTTATGGCCTGAATAGCGGGCAAGGAAGAGTATGGGTTAATCCTCAGGGAAGACGCTCTTCCAACAAGCTTCCTTTCAAAATTATTTTAGAAGAAGGCTCTTCTGGAGAGGAGTGCAAGTTAGAGGGAATAGCTGCTTGTTCTGATGGGGTTGATAGCTGCCAGACGCCTTTTGAGTGTTTGGCTAATGATAGCAATCAGGATTGCCGATGCTGCTGTAATCCCAACACGCCAGGGCAATGTGGAGACCTGGAATGCTATCCAAATATTTCCCCTTGTGATGGAAATTCTCGCGGCTTGTGCTGCGGATGCCAGTCAGATTCTCAATGTCTGTCAGGGGGATGTGGTATGCTTGACCCAAATCATTGCTGTTGGCCAAGGCCAATAATTGAAAACAGATTTCCTTTGGCGGGTAGTACAGTTTGCCGCAACCCAGTAGTTGTTGTAAGGTTTGACCAAGAAATGGATAGAAATTCCTTTAATAAAGAAAATATTATTTGGAAAGAGGTTACTCCTATAAAAGAGACCAATATAGAATTTGATATTTTAATTGATGATGATAATTACGGATTTTCTTTATATCCCAAAAATTGCCTTTTGGACCCAAATCATCAATATCACCTTCAAATTAAAGGGGGAAGCAATGGCGAGGGTATAAGATCAGTTCAAGGAGTTTCATTTCAAACTCAAGATTGGGATTTTTATACTAATGACCAAATTTGTGCAATTGACAGAATTGAGGTTTCTCCAGAAGAGGAAATTCTTTACCATTTAGGAGATGAGAAAGCTTTTTCTGCTGTTGCTTACAGTTCGGAAAATATTCCTGTTTGTGTTGATGAGTTCAATTGGAGTTCAAGTAATACAAATATAGCTGAAATAACAACTCCTGGCCTGATAGCAACAGCTACTGCCAAGGAAAAAGGAGAGGTTACTATTACCGCTTCTCATTCAGGAAAGAGCGGAAACGCCTCTTTAACTGTTGCTCCAAGCGGCCCTCAGGTAATAGAGCAAAAAGGGTGTGAAGTTTGTGGAATGGGAGGACAATCTCCTTCACCTTTTAAGAATTCAACTGATGCCTGTCGAAATGCAGCAATTGTTGCTCAATTTAATCAGGAAATAGAATCATCAAGTTTGGCAAATAAATTTTTAGTTTATCAATGCGATGGAGAAAGTTTTGACAATTTAGATTGTCACACTCCTGTCAATGGTCGTCGTAAACTTAATTTTACTTTTTTGGCTACTTTTATACCGAATTCTCCTCTTGCTCCTAATACATTTTATAAAGCTGTTCTTAAAAGCGGTGACAATGGCATAAAGAATACAAATGGCTATCCTTTAGATGGAAATTTTAACAATAAAGATGACGGTTCTCCGGCTGATGATTATGTTTGGTATTTTAAGACAAGTTCAGAAGAAAATTGTCTTTTAGATAAGGTTTGTGTTGAGCCGAACGATATTAAAATTACCCATTCATCAAACCAAACTTTTAGAGGAGAAATTTATGCTGAAAATTGTAATCGAATAGGTCCAGCAAATTATGATTGGCAGTGGAGTTTGGAATCAATAGAGCCTTGGATATTTTCCGATGTTGCTAATATTCAGCAATTGCCCCAAGAATGGAAGGCTGTAGTTAATTCTGTAGGTTTAGGAGAGGT
>QNCA01000227.1 GCA_003644325.1 Planctomycetota bacterium | reverse complement strand
CCTGGATGACTCCTTCGACGACACGGGACTCCTGTCCTTCTGCTATAACACCCTGCCGGTGAATGACCCGACGAATATATTGGTCAACACCGACTGGCTGAACGGCGGCGTTGTCTCCGGCGGCGCTTTCGGTTCTCTGAGCGCCGGCTACAACGTACAGGGCAAGTACACGCGCAACACATACGGCGCGCCGTGGATACACTGCGAACTGGAACAGTCCATACGCTTCAACGACCCGACGCTGTGGGACCCCGCCGTTGACGCAATCGTGTCCACATACATCCCCGAGCCCTACACGGTAGTTCTCATCGCGGTGGGCGTGGCCGCACTTGCCGGCGCAATCCGCCGCCGCGTGAAATAGGATTCCCTCGCGAAAACAGACCGCCGTTTCCGATGTATCGACCGGAGACGGCGGTTTTTATTTTTCCCGGATACCGTGTATAATTGTCTCGGCGGGTGACAGTCAGCAATCTACGAACCCCTCTCGCGCGGCTCATGGGGTTCCGTAATTGTGACAGTCACCCTTTGGGAACAGTCACCCTTTAGGATGTGCATTCAACACGTAGAGGGATGGAACAATGCCGAAGGAAATCCGAAAGAGGGACGGGCGGGTCGTGCCCTTTGACGCGGGCAAGATACGCGCGGCGATTGAGAAGGCCCTGAAGGCCGTCGGCGGAAATACGGATGCGGCGAAGGCTCTCGCCGAGGCCACCGTCAAGATGGTGGAGCGGAACACCGGCTCTGAAACGCCCACCGTGGAACTCGTCCAGGACGCCGTCGAGAAAACCCTGATAGCCAACGGCGAGGCCGAGGCGGCCAAGGCGTACATCCTCTACCGGCGCGAGCGCGCGGATGTGCGCGCGGCGAAGAAACTCATCGGCGTCAGCGATGATTTGAAACTCTCCGTCAACGCCGCCTGCGTGCTTGAACGCCGCTACCTCGTCAAGGACGACCGCGGGGTCGTCGTCGAAACACCCGGGGCGATGTTCCGTCGAGTCGCCCATGCCGTCGCACAGGCGGATGCGAACTACGGGACCGCCTCCGACGTCGAGAAGGCGGAAGAGGAATTCTACGAACTGATGACGCGCTTCGAGTTCCTGCCGAACTCCCCCACCCTGATGAACGCCGGCACGGAGATGGGCCAGTTGTCGGCGTGCTTCGTGCTGCCGGTGGAGGATTCGATAGAGGGGATATTCCGGTCGGTGGGCGAGATGGCGCTCATCCACCAGTCGGGCGGTGGAACGGGCTTTTCGTTCTCCCGGCTGCGCCCGAAGGGCGACATGGTCCGCTCGACGCACGGGGTGGCGTCCGGGCCGGTCTCCTTCATGAGCGTGTTCGACAGCGCCACGGAAGTCATCAAGCAGGGCGGGCGCAGGCGCGGGGCCAACATGGGCATACTCCACGTGTCCCATCCCGACATCATGGAGTTCATCACGTCAAAGGTCGGCGGGGAGAGACTGCGAAACTTCAATATTTCGGTAGCCGTGGACGACGCCTTCATGGCGGCGCTCGCCGCCGGCAGCGACTACAAACTGGTAAATCCGCGCAATGGCGAGACGACCGCCGTGATGAAGGCGTCGGACATCTTCTCGGCCATCGTCACCGCTGCGTGGCAGTGCGCAGACCCCGGGCTGGTCTTCATCGATGAAATCAACCGGCACAACCAGACGCCGGCCGCGGGCAGGATCGAGGCCACCAACCCCTGTGGCGAACAACCGCTGCTGCCGTACGAATCATGCAACCTGGGGTCGGTGAACCTGGCGCTGATGGTGCGCGACGGCGGGATAGACTACGAGAGGCTGGAGCGGGTGATACGCAGCGGGGTGCACTTTCTCGACAATGTCATCGACGTCGGCGCCTTCCCCCTGGACAGGGTCCGAGAGGCTACGCGCGAAAATCGGAAAACAGGCCTGGGCGTGATGGGCTGGGCGGAGATGCTGATTCAACTCGGCATACCCTACGATTCCGATGAGGCGCTGAAAGCCGCCGGGAAACTGATGAGGTTCATCGCGAAAACCGCCGGAGACGCTTCGCGCGAACTGGCGAGGGCACGCGGCGAATTTCCGAACTTCCCCCGGAGCATCTGGGCCACGGGTCCGCCCATGCGCAACGCCACGGTCACCAGCATCGCGCCCACGGGCACCATCAGCATCATCGCCGGCACTTCCAGCGGCATTGAGCCGCTGTTCTCGCTGGCGTTCTCGCGCAACGTGCTGGAAGGGACGCGCCTTCGCGAGCGCAACCGCCTGTTTGAAGAGGTCGCCCGAAAAAGAAATTTTTACGGTAATGACCTCATGCTCGAAGTCGCGCAAAAAGGTTCCGTGCGGGACATCGCGGCCGTGCCGGAGGATGTAAGGCGTATATTCGCCACCGCCCTTGATATCGCGCCGGAATGGCACGTGCGGATGCAGGCGGCGTTCCAGAAACATACCGATAACGGCGTGTCGAAGACCGTCAACCTGCCCCGGGCCGCAACGCAGGCCGACGTGCGGGATGTTTTCCTGCTCGCCCACCGACTGCGCTGCAAGGGCATCACGATATACCGGTACGGCAGCAAACCGGAGCAGGTGCTCACGATGGAACGCGAGACCGCGTGCGTGGAGTGCGAGTGATACAAACTTGACTGCGCGGTTCGTTTCCTGTACGCTTCCGCCTGATGAATACCAGCGGCCAGACAGTAACAAATGCAGACAGGGCAAAGACACGTCGCGCTTCCGCCGCATGGATTGTTTATCCCATTGTGCTTGCGGCGGCGGCGGGAGCCTTTTACCTGCTGACGCTCAGGACGGGCATCGGAGGCGAGACGGACACTGCCAAGTGGCAGTTCGTCGGCAAGGTCCTGGGCGTACCCCATACCACCGGCTACCCACTTTACGTCCTGATAAGTCATCTCTTCTCATGCCTCCCGCTGGGGACGCTCGCCTGGCGGATAAACTTCATGTCGGCCGTCTTCGCGGTGTGCACGGTCGTGACGGTGCAAAGAATCCTCAGGGGTCTGCTGCAAAGCGAGATACTCGCATGCGGCGGAGCGGCGCTTTTGGCTGTTTCGCCGATGTTCTGGACGTTTGCGGTCGTCGCGGGGGTTTACAGCCTCAATGCCTTCCTTGTGTGCCTCGTCATATACTTCCTGTTCAAGTGGGCGGACGCGGTGCGTGAGCGCGAGAGTAATTTTCGCGGCGCAGGCAGGGGGTACTTCTACGCGGCGTGCTTCGTTTATGCGCTGAGTTTCGGCAACCACGTGACGATGATTACGCTGCTCCCGGCGTTTGTCTTTTTCGCGCTGGTGACGGACCGGCGTGCGGTGCTGAACCTGAAAACGGCGCTGCTGGCGTTGCTGTTCATAGTAATTACTGCATCGCTTTACAGCCTGCCATTCATCTCGACCGCCCTGCCGTCGCCATACCTGGAAAACCGCGTGGAAACCCTTGACGACCTGTGGCGGCTGATTACGGCGAGCGGCTTCAGGCAATACATGTTCGCCGGCGGCCTGCGCGGGCTGCTTGGAATCCAGTTGCCCTTTTACCTGACGCAGGTCATCGCACAGTTCACGGTTTTCATCTTCCTTGCCATGGCGGCGGGGCTTTTCCTGCTTGCCACCAGGCACCGCCTCAAACTGCTTTTCCTGTTAATCTACCTGCTGGTCAACCTCTTCATGGCGCTGAACTACTATGTGCCGCACCAGCAACTGCGATACCAGTTCATCCCGTCGTATGCGGTCCTTGCCGTTGTCGCGGGATTTTCAGCGGGACTCTTCCGGGTGATTACGCCCTATGTGCGGCGCGGTGTTCTCGCGGTCCTTTCCGCCTGTTGCATGCTGGCGCTGCTGGGTATCGCACAACACACGTTGCTGACGAACCTCCCGGAGTTCCGTGAAAAGCAAAAACAGATGGCCTTGAATGACGGGCTGGCGAACGACCTGGTGGGCCTGATGCCCGAGGGCGGCGTGATACTGGCCAATAATTACAGCGATTCGATGCTGTTGTTCTACAAAATGCTCGGCGAGGAGGACCGCCGGCGGCTTCACTGGCGCGTGATGCACGACACAAGTTGGAAACTGAGAACGCCCGGGACGAATGTCTTTGGCGGGGCTCATCCGGTTTCCACTTACAATGTAGAGGCGGTCGCCGGACTGCTGAGGGGCGAGCCGGTAGATTGG
>QNCA01000226.1 GCA_003644325.1 Planctomycetota bacterium | reverse complement strand
CCACCGCGGATGACCTGCCAGACCGCGGCGGTGGACGGATCAGTAAAGTCATCCGCCAAAAGAAAGCCCCGGAAAGGCTCAAAGTGGAAGTCGGAGACAACCATTTCCAGTGTTTCCGTTGTGGCGGAAGGAGTCCGGCCCTCGTAGAGCCAGATATTCATCATTGGTCTTTCTCCGGATTCGATGGGAATCCCTCGGGTCACGAAGAACCAGTCGGCGATGACGGCGTCGGGAGGTGGGGAAGTGCTGTGGCCGAACCAGGAACGGAAGCGTACGCGGTCCGGTTGCCAGTCGATCTCGTGCGTGGTGGGGGAATTAGTGAGTACCATGTAGAAGGAACGGGCGTTGCCGGCGATGGTGTATGGTTGGACAGTATAGGTGACTGACGTTACTGAACTTTCCGTCCAGGCGTGGGTGAATTCGATATCAAGCTCATTTTCGTTGGTTCCCCAGACTTCCGGCGGAGCGTAGACGAAAAGCGCGCCAACGACGCTGGTCCCGAGCTGATCAACGGGGCTGTCCAGGTGCCACAGGTAGCGGCCGAAGCCCAAGGATTCCAGGTTTTCCACTCCGGCACACCACCAGATGTTGTTGCTGTAAACGATCTGCAGGTGAAGGCGTCCATCCTGGTCCACCGATACGCAGTTTGTGCTGAAATAGTTGGGACCTGGGTCATTGTGGCCATCGCCCACTTCCCACCGGTAGCCAGCCCATTCGATAGTAGTGGTGGGAACCAGATACAGAGCGCAGTCATCGAAATAAGCGAACCCCGATTCAAAATCGGGGGACTGAACGAAGATAGGCACGATGCGGGCAAATGCGGCCCCTCTGACGGCCTTGCGCTTCACCGAGGCATGTATCCACTGTCCGGTCGGGCTGTCGGAACGCAACTTGACGGCTGAGGAGGCGCGCGCCAAGAGCATGCTATCGGCCGAGTAATACTCCAGGTTGACGGCCGCATAGGCCTGCCCCTGCAGATTGGACGAAGCATAGAGCCAGCAGGAAGCTTCCCATATCTGATCCGCCGATACAGGGTACTCCTGGTATGCTCCCGATGCATTCCATTGGTCGGGGGGGAACCAGTTTCCGCGCGCCTCCAGTGCATGCTGCCCCGATCGGGCAAAAGAAATCTCGGCCCGGCAGGCATTATTGAATCTGACCCACCCGGTTATCTGTGTGCCGCCGCTGCCCTGTTCGAATCCGGGATTGAGGAGGACATTGCTCCACAGTTCCTCGGAGCCTGCCTTCCCGGCGGTGCAGATCAGCAGCGCCGCCGCGATTGGATAGCCAAAGCGCACGGGTATACAACTAGCGCGTCCGGGCCTTTCCGTAAAGCTTGTCGGGGGAAGGTCGGGTTGTTGTTGCAGCCGCTGCAGAGCTCGCGAATAATCGTGGGTAATGCGCTTGAACGCGATACGGGAAGGGTGGGCAGAGAGGGCCCGGCGCGTGGGTCGCATTGCGGCGGTCGGGGTGGCTGGCATCGGGTTGTGGCTCCTGGCTCCACGGGTGGAGCCGCTGGGTGGGGAGGAGGGGGTGGTGGAGATCCACTACATGGGGCCCGGCGGGCCTATCCACGGCGCCATGGAGGATGCCATCCGGGAATTCGAGCGGCTGAGTCGGGAACGCCACCGGGTGCATCCGTCCTACCCGATCCACAAGGTGATCTCCGGACAGAACGCCTCGCGCAATCAGACTGAGGATCCCACCCGTTTTCTGGTGAGTCTGGCCGGGGGAATGCCGCCGGACGTGATTTTCTTCGATCGTTTTGCCATCAGCGAATGGGCGGCACGCGGGGCATTCACTCCGCTGGATGGGTATCTTCAGCGCGATCGTGAACAGTGGGATCGCTGGCAGCAGCAGCTCCGGCAAGACCCCGATGCACTTCCTCCGTGGCCCGGCGCCCGGGAGGAGCCTCCGCGCGCGCCCGGAGCGCCGCCCCTGGCGGCGGTGGAGCCGATCCGACCGGAGGAATTCTATCCCGCCTGCTGGAACGAGGCGGTGTACCGGAATCCTTTGACGGGAGAGTCGCACGTCTACGGGATCCCGAACAACGCGGACGACCGCGTACTGCTGTACAACAAGGACATTCTGATCCGGCACGGATTCACCAATGAGCTGGGCGAGGCGCGTCCGCCGCGGACGTGGGAAGAGCTGGAAGAGATGGCCGTGGCCATGACCGAGCGGGACGAGCGCGGGCGTATCCGGACCATCGGATTCATTCCCAACTACGGAAATTCCTGGCTCTACCTCTACGGCTGGCAGGCTGGCGGGCGTTTCATGAGTCCTGACGGCCGGCGCTGCACTCTGAATGACAGCAACATTGTGTATGCGCTGGAATTCATGACGCGGGTCTACGACCGGCTGGGCGGGGCCCGGGAGGTCTATGCCTTTCAGTCGAGCTTTCAGGGCGGGGAGCTGGATCCTTTCATCCAGGGGAAAGTGGCCATGAAGATAGACGGGGTCTGGATCATGTCGTCGCTGGCCTTTTACGGTCGTGATCTCAATCTGGGGGCGGCGCCACCGCCGATGCCGGAACGCGAGCTGCGCAAGGGACGCCGCCCGATCTCGTGGGTGGGCGGCTGGGCATACGCCATTCCTTCCACGGCAAAGCAGAAACGCGGGGCGTGGGAGCTTATCCGCTTCCTGGTGAGTCAGCGGGCGCTGGAGATAATGACCGTTTCGGAGAACTTCACCTACCTGGCTCAGGGGCGGCCGTTCCTTCCGCGGCAGTATCCCAATCGCCGCCAGAACGAGTGGGTATATCGCACCTTTGTACTCAACAATCCGATGCTGGAACCCAAGTTCAAGGAGGCTATGCGGGTTTTCAACGATCTGCTGGAAAATTCCCGCTTCCGGCCGGTGACACCGGTGGGGCAGAAGCTGTGGAATGCACAGATCTGGGCCATGGAGGACGCGATCTTCCACAAGAAGACGCCGAAGGAGGCCCTGGACTACTACACGGAGGTGGTGCAGCGGGACCTGGATGCGATCCTGCATCCTCCCCAGGGGGTGAAGATCCGGTCCTGGAAGTGGTTTTTCGCGCTTTATGCGGTGGTGGCGGCCCTGCTGGCGCTGGGAGGGGTGGTGTGGGATCGGCGCCGCGGCGTCCGCGAGACATCGGGCTGGTACGAGGGGGTGATATGCGCCCTGCCGTGGATAGTGGGATTCCTGATATTCACGGGAGGACCGCTGCTGTTTTCCATCATCATCAGTTTCTGCCGGTTCGATGTGCTAAACTCGGCGGTATTCATCGGGCTGCACAACTACCGGACGATGTTCTTCCAGGACGAGCTGTTCTGGAAGTCGCTGTACAACACCGTTTTCATGGTGATCGGGGTGCCGCTGGGAATGGCGTTGGGCCTGGGGATGGCCATTCTGCTCAACCAGAAGGTCCGCGGGGTAGCGGTCTGGCGGACACTGTTCTACCTACCGAGCATAGTTCCGGCGGTGGCTTCCAGCATCCTCTGGATCTGGATCTTCAATCCGCAGAGCGGGCTGCTGAACGGGATGCTGGCGCTGCTGGGCATCCAGGGGCCCAAGTGGCTGCAGGATGAGAACACCAGCAAGTGGGCCTTGATAATCATGGGGTTGTGGGGTGCGGGAGGAGGGATGATCATCTGGCTGGCCGGCTTGAAGGGGATCAGCTCCTCCTACTACGAGGCGGCCGCGATTGACGGCGCAGGACCCTGGCAGCGGTTTATCTATATCACCATTCCCATGCTGACGCCGTACATTTTCTTCAATCTGGTAATGGGGCTGATCGGCACGTTCCAGATATTCACCCAGGCTTACATTATGACCCAGGGAGGACCGGTGAATTCTACCCTCTTCTATGTGTACCACCTTTTCAACAACGCATTCCGCTATCTGAAGATGGGATACGCGGCGGCCATGGCGTGGTTCCTTTTCCTGGTAGTGGTGATCCTCACTGCCATACAGATCAGGCTATCTCAGCGGTGGGTTCACTACGAGGGCGGGTAGGAATGTCCGGACCGAAACAGACTGCTGAGGCAGCCGCCGAGCGGCAGGCCGCCGCCGACCGGCGGGCCCGGCGGCTGCGGGCGGTGGCACGGATCCTGGTGATCTACGGGCTACTGGCCGGCGGGGCGGTGATCTTCACGCTGCCTTTCGTGTGGATGGTGGGGACCAGTTTCAAGGT
>QNCA01000225.1 GCA_003644325.1 Planctomycetota bacterium | reverse complement strand
CCCAGTTCCGCGCAGGCCGTCAGCATCGCCGTCGTCGGCGCGTAGCCGCACATGGAGATGCGGTGCGCCTGAACTGTCTCGAGCAATCCCCTGCCGTCAAGGGCGACCACTTTATCGATGGCCAGTTTGTCCTGCTTCTCCGTGAACTCCTGCGATTCGAAGTGGCTCATATCGGAACTGGCGACGATGAGCACATCCCCGCGGAGCGCGCGTATGGCCTCGGCAATGCCCTCGCCCAACCCGCGCAGTTCCTCATAGTCCTGGGAGTGAAGCACGATGGCCGATATCCTCGCGTCGGGATTGTAATACTGTATGAACGGAACCTGCACCTCGGCGGAATGTTCCCGGGCATGCGCGAGCGCGTCGAGTTCCACCATCGGGCAATGACGCATTATCTCGCTGTTGAGCTCGGGACTGGTTTCGACATCGCCCAGGGGGGTCTCCCAGGCGTCATCGGGCGACAGGGCGATGTCCGCCCCCGGCAGGCGGTGCTTCGGCGCAAGGATGAGAACGCGGTCGGGAATGTCGATGCGGGAAAAGGCGGCGCCGGCAACATGGCCGGAGTAGATGTAGCCGGCATGGGGCGAGACAAGCCCCAGGCATTTCTCCTTCTCCGCCTGACCGGCATCGTATCGCTTAATCTCGGCGAGCAACTCCTCCCTGTTGCCGGGGTAGAACTGCCCGGCCCATGCCGCCGGCCTGGTGCTCATAGTGTTCTCCTCTCTGATATGATCAGCCGCCATAACGCCGTAAAGACATTACCCCGGAGAAGGTCTCCTGTCAAGAGCAAACACCCGGGGACGGTCCGCGCGCCATCGGAAAACCCGTGCGGCTGGGGAATTTGCCTGGAATTTGCCTTGAAAGGGCTTGAAACGCGCTTGCACCGGTCGTATAATTTCGTGCTTATCGCATGATGGAAATGGCGCGTGGCGTTACCTGCCGGGCTTGCACGACCGATATGAAGTTAAACCAAATAACATCCAGTCTGTTGCGAAAGGCAATAAGGCTGTACCTCGATATCGCATACGAGAAGCCTGAAGACCGGGAGAAACACTGGCCGGGCTTCTGTTTCGATGCGAGGCTGTGCGGAGAGGAATTGATATCTCACTTCATAGACGAAAGCCACTACACGGAAGACGTGCTGTCGCAGCGCTACGTGCTGCGCCTGGGCAACAGCCGCTACCCGCACATGAAGTTCGTGGTGGAAGAGTTCGCCATACCGAACGAGTTTTACATGGCGGTTGACACGCACGACCAGATGCCCATGCGCAAGGATAATCCCGAATACGGGGCGTGGCAGGAACTGAGGGAGTTCAACAGAAAAATCAAATCGGCCGTAGAGAAGAAATGGACGGAAGAAGGCTTGCCGACACTGCACGCCGTCCGCACGTCAATCCAGGAAGAGATGCGCCCCGCCAGGCGGAAGCGGACGAGCGTGCTCGTGGTCGATGACGAAGAGGAGATGGGCAAGGCGACAAAGATGATGCTGGAGTCGGGCGGATACAAGGCCAAACTGGTCTGCCGCGGACAGGACGCGCTTGATTCCATATCGGAATCGCGTCCCGACCTGGTCCTCTTGGACATAGAGATGCCGGAAATGGACGGCTATGAGGTATGCCGACGCATCAGGCAGAACCCGGGCACGCGCGAGTTGCCGATACTGCTGGCGACGTCCGGCACCGGCGAGATGATCTATACGCTGGATGCCGACGGCTTCCTGGCAAAACCCTTTCAAAGGAACATCCTTTTGACATTCGTGTCGCACGTGCTGAAGGGCAAGCGGCGCCGACAGTAGCCTTCAGTCGGAAGTCGGAAGTTACTCAAGTTGACTGACTTTTTCCGGATGATGGTGGGTGCTTGATTATAATCTGCTGTTTCACGACACCTTACGGTGACAGTCACCAATCTACGATCCGTTCCGACAAGGGCGGAACGGCTCCGTAATTGGTGACAGTCACCGAGGTTAACAAAAAGTCAGTCAACTTGAGTACTTTATATATCGGGAACAAAGTCATGGCGCCGAACGACAAATACCTTGATTTTGAAAAGCCGATTGTTGACCTGACCAGGCGCATAGAAGACCTCGAGGAGTTCGCCTCGAAAAAGGACATCGACTACTCCGATGAAGTGGCGAGGCTGCGCAGTCAACTGGCCGAAACCACCCGGAATATCTTCGGCAACCTGACCGCCTGGCAGAAGGTCCAACTGGCGCGCCACCCGCAGCGCCCGGTCATGTCCGACTACATAAACCTCTTCGTGCAGGACTTCATGGAACTGTTCGGCGACAGGCTCTACCGCGACGACCCGGCGATCGTGTGCGGCCTGGGGCGGATCGACGACGAAAAGGTGATGATAATCGGACACCAGAAAGGACGCGGCCCGCGCGAGCAGGCGCTGCACAACTACGGCAGCCCCCACCCCGAAGGATACCGCAAGGCCCAGCACAAGATGAAGCAGGCGGAGAAATTCGGCCTGCCGGTCATTTCGTTCATCGACACGCCCGGCGCCTTTCCCGGCGTCGGCGCGGAAGAGCGCGGCATCGCCATGTCTATTGCCGTCATGCTGGAGGAGATGAGCGGCATGCGCGCGCCCATCATCTGCGTGGTAATCGGTGAGGGCGGCAGCGGCGGCGCGCTGGGCATCGGCGTGGGCGACCGACTGCTGATGATGGAATATGCATACTACTCCGTCATACTGCCGGAGGGCTGCTCGGCAATCCTGTGGAAGGACCCCGGCAAAAAGGCCGAGGCGTCGGAAGCGCTGAAGTTGACCGCACAGAACCTGCTCGACCAGGGCATAGTGGACGAGATTATTCCCGAGCCGTTAGGCGGCGCGCACAGAAATTACAAGGAGTCCGGCCAAAACGTCAAGGACGCGATACTGCGCAACCTGGCCGAACTGAAAAGCATGTCCATTGAAGAACTGATGAAAAAGCGGTATGCCAAATTACGCAAGATAGGCGCCTTCCTGGAGGGCGGCAATCCAATAGAATAAGCGCCGCAATGCCGAAGGTCAAAGGAATGGCCCCGTCCCGAAATGCAGGGACGAGGCCTTCCGAAGTCTTTTCCCCTGTTGCTCCGACCATCTCCTCCCTTTTGGTGTCGGGTTCACAAAACCCGCGAGAGGAAGTCGGGGCTACCTCTTGAATCCCGCCCTGGACCCGCGTGCAGGACGCCTGGATGCGCTGTGCGGCCCAATGTGCTCCAGGACCTGAGCGACGGCGCGCATCGTCGCCGCATCATGATTCACAAGCGTCTCGCGCAGGCGATACGTCATGCCGCTGGGCGCCATGCTCTCCAGACTGCTTCCCGCGTTTACCTTTATCTGCGCGATGTAATGCTTGCGCAGGTTAAACCGCAGTATCGGCGCCACCGACCGTTCATACGCGCGCTCACCGCCGCGTCGCCTGCGCAGACGCGCCAGGAGCCGCCCGAACGTCATCAGCGCAAACCCGATGAACATCAAGCCGACCCACGCGGCAAAAAGATATACTGCGGGATACATCGCCATCACCTGCCTTCTTGGTTATTTTCAAGCAATATTCTACCACAATTCCGCGGAAATTGCAAGCGCCCCAAATCGGTAGGAAGCATGTAAAAATCCCGGGCACTGCCGGCACGGTGACAGTCACCATCTACGAGCCGGCCGCTCCTTCAGAGCGTCTGCGCTCCGCCCGTTCCGGGTCCTCGCCCTGAGGACCCGTCAGGGTCCGAACGGGTAATTAGTGACAGTCACCGAGGTTAGCAAAAGTCAGTCAACTTGTGAACAGAGCAGGTCTGACCCCTTTTCATGTTATTTCTCTGTGGGGGGAGGGGGAGCGAGGCGGTCGCGGAAGCCGCGAGTGTATGACGCGAAGAGTATCTCGCAGCGGGAGAAGGCGCGACCTTCCCCGGTGAGCGCCATCGCGCGGGAGAACCCGAGGACGGCGGCCGCCGTGGCGAGCGCGTCGGCCGTTGCGCAGTCGGGCGCGATTACGGAAACGCTCGCCGCGCCCTTGACCGGTCTGCCCGTGCGGGGGTCGATGATGTGCGAATAGCGCTCCCCCTGGATTTCATAGAAGCGCTCGTAATCGCCCGAGGTCGCTACCTCCTCGTCTTCAACAGCCAGCCTTTCCATGTGCCCCCCCTGCCTGAAGAAGATCCGCACTACCACCACGCCTGTTG
>QNCA01000224.1 GCA_003644325.1 Planctomycetota bacterium | reverse complement strand
TCGGCGGTGACGATATCCTTCTGCTTGAGTTTCGTCTTGTCGTACTTTACATCGATGGAAAGCGTCTCCCGCGGCTCGCCCTCAACGCCTCGCCACGGCAGGTAGTAGCGCGTGACCACTTGGTACATCATGCCGCCCTCGCCCTCGAACTGGAGCGAGACCTTGTTCCCGCCGGTCTTCGTTGCGCCCTTGAAGTCGAGGATATGATACATGTCGGCGTTCTCCCTTGAGACGTCGAAGTCCCTGCGTTCTTCGCCGACCTTCACCGTTACTTCGCCGGTGATTTTTTCCTGCGACTTCTCCACGCTCATCAGCATCGCCCTGAGCGCAAGGACCGTCGCCTGCGTGCCCGGCCAGCCGCCGGTGGGCTGTTTCCGGTCAAGCAGGTAGTTCAATATCTTGCCGACGAGCGAGGTCTGCCGGTCGCAGTTCATCAGGCCTATCGCGACCATGGCGGTGGTCTCGACGTCGGCGGAGTTGCCGCGCGAGTATGTGCCGCTCGACACCCCGGCCTCCCACCAGACTTTGTCGCCGTCGGACTTTTTCACGGCGAGGAGTTTGTCGATGACCTTCGCCAGTTCCTTCTCGTGCTTCTTATCGAGGGCGTACGCGTTGAGCATCAGCGAGAGCGTGTAGGCGTTGTCGGCTTCGTCCATGTGCTTCTTCATGTAGTCGAAGCCCTTTGCCATCTGCGGGCCCTCGTAGCCGCTGTGCCGCAATCCCCACATGATGTACGCAGTCACCAGCAGGCTGGAGTTCTGGATTTTGTTCCACGACTCCTGGTGGCAGTAAGATTTGTCGGGCTCCCAGTGGCCGTCGTCTTTCTGCTGCTTTGCCAGCCATGTCTGCGTGCGGGAGATGAGTTTCGGGTCTATCTGGTAAACCTTCGCCAGGTCGTGGAACTCCATCAGGCCGTACGACGTAAGGACGCGGTTCGCCGGCGCGCTGCCAAACCACGAGAAGCCCCCGCCGTCAACCTCGAACGCCACCAGTTTTTGGTAGCCGAGGTTGATGAGGCTCTCCGCCTTCATCCGTATCTCCGGCGTTATCTTCTTCGTGCGCGTCATGTAGTCCAGGATCATCGCGTTCGGGTACGTGGCCGAGGATGTCTGCTCGAAGCATCCGCACGGCATCCGCAGCATGCTGTCCAGGCCTTCCTGCGTCTGGGCCATCACGCCGGGATATATCTTGACGAATACCTTGTAGGCGTCCGGTATCGCTTCCTTCGGGATATCAACGGTGAACCTCACCGGACCGCCTTCGGCGGAGAGTTTGCCGTTCTGCACGAGTTCAAACTTCCTGCCGTCGGGCTCCACATCCACCGACTGGCGTATGTAGTCCTTGAAACCGGCATCGCCCTCGGCCAGCACCGTGAAGGAGTGGCAGCCGACCTTCAATGCCTTGACCGGGAAGTGCACGACGCCGACCCCGTCCGGACCCAGTTTAATCTCCTGCACAGGCCCGCCGGTAAGTTCGAACCAACCGTCGTCGTCCCTTTCAAGGGTCAGCGTGATGGTCTGCTCTTTCTTCAGATAGTTGTAAACGGCGACCGGCACCTCGACGTAATCGTTCTGCGTGAGCGCGACCGGCAGGTTGAGGTCGATGAAGAAATCCTGGAAGACGCGGATGCCTGTCTGAGCGCTGCCCAACTGTCCCTTCAGGCCGGAGGCGAAGGTTGACATGCGCCACGTGGTGATGTTGTCGGCCATGGGTATGGTCAGCGTGGCCTTGCCGTTTTCATCGGTCAGTATTTCCGCGTTGAAGTAGAGCGTCTCCGGGAAGAACTGCCTGAGGCGCGGCTTCGCGGCGGCTCCGCCTTCCGACGGCGGCATCGCGCCGCCGCCCTTGCCGGCAAGCGCCGCCCCCTCGGCGGCCATTCCCATCTTCATAACTCTCTCCCGCTGCCACATTTGGAGGGGAAGCCTGCCGTTCTTGTCAAAATGGTGAAGCCGCGCGAGTCTTCCGGAGAGGAAGCCCCGCACATCATCCCACTTCTGGATGCGCGGCCACTTGCCGTTCTTGAAGATGTTCTTCTTCTCCAGGAAGACGTCGTCTTCCGTCCCCAGTTCTCCGTCGGGGCCCTTGCTGTAAATCATCAGGCTTTGCAACGGGTACCATCCGGGGAAGATGAGGTCGTTGCCCCAGGGGTCCTTCGTCTGCTTTTCGTTCAGCGCCCCTGATTTCACCAGGGCTTCGAGCCACTGCCGGTGGGACTTCATCGCCTTCAGTTCTTCCTGTGAAGCCTTCTCCGCCCAGGCCTGCATCGCCTTTAGCATGGGGGCAAGATGGTCATCGAGGACCTTCTTGAGCGTCTCGTGGTATTCCTCGAACTTTTTCACTCCGGTGTTCACATCGAGCGAGTACTCCACCTCCGTTGACGCCGCGGCGCACAGGACTTGTGCTGCCTGTTTGCGCGCCTTCTCATTCGGTCGAATGGGATTGATGATGAACCGGTCGGGCGCGAACTCGTGGATTTCGTACCGCGGCTTCATGATTTCCTTCTCAAGCGTGAAGTATATCTTCTCCAATCCGGGCTGCATCTCGCTGAGCGCATAGACCGCCTCATCGACGATTACCACGCCCAGCGCCGCCGGCAGCGGCTTGTCGTTCGCGCCCGTGACGAGGAAGTCGAACGTCGCATCCTCGCCGGGTAGATAGACGTCTTTGCCGGGCGTAATGGCGATGTTCAAATCGTCCGCACGCGCGACGTAGAGGCCCTTTGTGTCGCGCACTATCTGCCCGGTGCGGTTTATCTGGTAGGCGTTGACGATGAGCGTGCCGAAGTAGTCGGCATCGAGGTCGATGCTTGCCGTCGCCTTTCCCTTTTCAATCTCCATCGCCCTCGTCAGGATGGTCTGGCCGTCGCGGATGATGTCGAGATAGACCCAGCCCGCCCCGTGCGAGGAGAAGACGGTGGCGTTGAGTGTCTCACCGACCTTCGTGAATACCTTGTCCAGCCTGAGTAAGACTTGCTCCTCGGCGGCGTCGATGTCGAACGCGAAATTCTTCGTCGCGCTCGCGCCGCGCCTGTCCCTGACTTCAACCTTCATGCCGTAACGCCGCTCTTTCGGCAGGGTGGTGACGGTGGCGATGCCCAGCGCGTCGGCCTTGAACTTCTTCCCGCCGATTGTGAATACCGCGCCCTCCGCCGGAGAGCCGTCGGGATAGACCGCCATCAGGTATATGATGTTCTCGACGCCGCTCACCAGGCTGCCGCTCTCCGGGATGGCGTAGATATGGATGGGGTCCTTGCTGACGGTGATTGTGGCGGACTTCTCCACCTTCTGCTCCGCGGCGTCGGTCACGACGGCCTTGAGTATGACGGGCGCGTCGCCTTTGGCCAGGGGATGCCCGACGAAGTAGTCCTTCAACTTGTACTCAAACGCAAAGTGGCCGTTTTTGTCGGTCTCGCCTTCGATGGCGCCCATTACGGTCTCGCCGACTTCAAAGATCACGAGGTCAATCTTGACCTTGCCCCCGGCGACGGGCTTGCCGAAGTGGTAGTCAACCTGTACGCTTCCGGTCAGCGTGTCGCCGGGCATGTAGAACTTCTTGTCCGGCGTGACCTCAACCTTGAATTTCGGCAGGACGTAGCGCTTGACCTCGACCTTCTTCTCCTGGGACACCGCGTCGCCTATCGTGGCGCGCGCGGTCCACGTGCCCATGTTAATCTCGTCGGCCAGTTGGAAGTCCGCGCCGGCGATGCCGAAACTGCTCAGTCCGAGTTCCTTCTTGAAGAGTTTGTTGCCTTTTGAATCCTCGATCTCCAAGAGGACGGGACGGTCATTGACCGGCCGCATCGACGGCCTCTGGAGCGCCAGCACGCGCAGGTGCATCATCTGGCCGGGCTTGTATATCGGCTTGTCGGTGTTGATCATTATTTTGAAAGCCCGCTTGACCTTCAACTCCTGCATCAACTTTTCGTGTCCGAGGACGCTCTTTACGTGAACTTCGAGTTTTACCGAGTCCTCCTTCACGTCGCCGACCCTGAAGGGCAGCTCCAGCGTGCCGGTCCTGTCGGTCACCCCCGAGTAGGAGATGGGTTCCGCCTCGGCGCCGGGGTAGAAAAGCATGGTGACTTCGGCGTTCGGAATGGGCGAGTTGTCGCGCTCGTTGAGCGCGATGACGCGGACGCTGGAGCGTGAGTTCGCGAAGACCTCGGT
>QNCA01000223.1 GCA_003644325.1 Planctomycetota bacterium | reverse complement strand
ATGATGGTGGGTGCTTGATTATAATCTGCTGTTTCACAACACCTTACGGTGACAGTCACCAATCTACGATCCGTTCCGACAAGGGCGGAACGGCTCCGTAATTGGTGACAGTCACCGAGGTTAGCAAAAACTCAGTCAACTTGAGAAATTAGGAGAGAGTAACGGCGGAGCGGGCGTGACGTATTTCCCTTTGAGGCGGAATGCAAATTGCGTGTACAGCAGGGGTTGATTCGGCTTGACCGGACAAGCGGACACTGGTATATTTACACTGTGGTTAGTTGCTTGCATGGTCATACTTTTTCAGAGAGCAAAATCATGGAACGATTTCGCAGTCCGTGTCCGACCAGAGGCTTTACCCTGGTGGAATTGATGATTGTGATATCTATCATTCTGGCCTTGATGGGCATGGTGGTGGTCGTGGGTCCGCCGATTATGGAAGAGGTGCACAAGGTGAAGACCAAGGCCGCGCTCAAGGTACTCGAACAGTCGATCATGCGGTATTACAACGAGTACGACGTGTGCCCGCCGGACAGCCAGATGGATGGTGACAAGGTGAACAACGAGGACTTTCTCGAGGCGATGGAGGAATTTCAGATAACGGAAGAGAAGTTGCTGGACGGGTGGGGCAACCAGATAGTATATGACCGGGTGAGAGATGAAGACGGCGAATGGGAAATCAACGATGAGTTGCCCAATGACCCGCGTGACGAGAAGTGGTTTGACATGTCTGACGAGGATAAGGACGATGTTCGCACAAGGTTCTTCCTCTGGTCCCGGGGCGGGAACCCGAAATCCGACCAGAAAGCGCCTAAGGAACTGCTTGTTGAACACTAAGCCATGAAGGCATACGGAATGCAGAGCACATCAAGAACCGCCGGGTTTACCCTGGTGGAAATTCTTATTGTCATAGCGGTAATAATTTCTCTGATGGGGATAGTGATGGTAGCCGTAATGAGCGCCCATGACCCCAACAGGGCGCGTGTGAACGGGGATTTCATGCTGCTGTCCGATGCCATCGAACGATATAAGGAGGCATACGGGAACGTACTCCCCCTGAAACCGTATTACAAGAAGTACGAAGGCGATGAAGAGGGGGAAATCAAGGTGGAAGAACTGCCGCAGGGCATAACAATCCGACCCTCGCCCACAAAGGACGAAGAGAGAGTAGGGGCGTGGCTTTTCTATCTCCTGACCCGCTCTTTTGAATCAACCCGTGAAAACGACCCTGGGGTGATAGGCAGGACACCCGCCGGCAGGGGGCCCTTCCTGAGTCCGAACAACCTTGCGCCGGAGATGCTCAGGGACCCCAGCGTGCTGGACGAGGAGTTTGAGAAGGTAAACGTTGAAGGGGAATACGAGGGCACGGCCACATGGTTTGTAGACCCGTGGGGCACCCCCTACAGGTACACCTTGAAGAACGACGGCATGGATTTCAACATCGAATCGGCCGGGCCCGACGGAGAATTCGGCGACGAGTACAGCGAAACCGACGAAAGACGCAAAGACAACATAACCTTGGAGGCGCTTAACCGTTAGCCTTGCATATATGAAACCGGCCGGGAACAAAAAGGGATTCACTCTGGTGGAACTGCTTATCGTGATAAGCATTATCCTGGCCCTGTCGGCAATAAGCATCACCACCGTCCTCATGTTCATAAGCGAGGACAAACTGTCCATGGAGGGGGACAAGATAGAGGTGTTTCTTCGCAGGCAGCGCCAGCGTGTGCGCACTACCAGGATAGAGCGCAGGGTAATATTGGACTTCGTAAGGCGCAGCATGCGCGTTTACTCGCCGGGGCAGGACAGGATCTTCGGCTCGCCCGACAATATCGATGCCGGGGAAGATGACACGCTGGAGGAAGAATTTTTCCTCGACAAGGGCTTATACTTCCAGAGGGCTATAATGAAACTGGAAGATTATCTCGGACCGAAACCCTTCTTTGAGAACGTCGAGGAGGAGTTGTTGCCCAGTGCGGACACGTACGACGAATACGTGACCGGGGCGATGTTGTTCAAAAGGGATGGAACCATAGAACTTCAGAAGATCACCCCGGGAACGGGAGAAGTCGACGACGAAAGTTCCGTTATCCTGGACGTTCCCACGACCAAATGGCACCTCAACGAAGATGCAGACATAATCATAGCGCTGAAGGCGGAACCCAAGCGCCTGTTGATTGACGTGAAACCCGGGGCGGGCAGGTTCGTCTCAAAGGTGGCCGTAATCGGCGAGACCGAAGAGGAAGAGTCGCCGCCGGGAGGAGAGGAATAGCCGTCGCCGCCCGGGGCGGCGCCGCTGCAGGGCGAGAACCTTATGAACCAAAACCCTCACACAACCCAGAAAGGCATGACGCTGCTGGAGATATTGTTTGCCACAATGATCCTGGGAGTGGGGCTTATCAGCGTCATGGCCGTCTTTCCGCTGGGCATCGAGCGGCACATCCAAAGCGTCCAGAACGAAAAATCCGCCATAATAGTGGATTCATTGAAGGACGCCATCATCATCGGCGCCAGATACCCTTACGCCTCGGGCGGGGGCAATGACATAAATATAGTCGTCGTGCACGACGGCATGGGCGAGGTGATAAACGGCATACCCGAAGGCAGGGCGGTCATAACCCTGCCGCATACCGCGCGGGCCCTGGATCGCGACGATGATACCGGCCTGGAGGAAGGCTTCGACATAAAATACGAGGCAAACGATCCCGTGCGCTACCCCGACCAGAATGAAATGAAGGTCTATCGGCTCGGTCAAATTCTGTTGAAAGACGACCCCGACAACAGGTATTTCAACGACAAGGACGACCTGTCGAGTTATTCGTTCGACATCGAAGTAAAGGAAGCCGTTATCGTGCGCCGCCCCCGGACGGACCCCGACGATCCGAGTTCCGAGATCACCGACTCAAAGGTCAGGGTGTACGAACTGGCCTCCCGGGAGCACGAAACGTACGAATTTACCATACGCATTTACCGCAAATGGAAGGAGCGCAGCCAGGCCAAGATAGACCTGAACAGGGAAAACACCAGACTGGCGCGCGTCTATTCGTTCGCGGTATCTCTCCCGCAGGTGGAGACGGAAGGATGAATTCGACCAGACGGCGCCATCATCATCAACCGGCCCGACACCGGGGCGCGTTCACCCTGGTGGAACTGGTGGTGGTTATAGGCCTGATGACCCTGCTGGTCTCAATTCTGTTCGCCATTCTGACCTCCGCCCAGGAAACCGTCAGCGAAACCCGCCGCTCCAGCGATATCAACGAGAACGCGCGCGTCGCAATCGAGTTCATCAAGGACGAACTACTCTCCTGCAAGCCGCCCCGCAACGACCGCGAACTATACGACCCCGGGCACATGTTCGTAATCCGGAACAACCCGAACCTTACATCCGGCGACGACGAACTCTGGTTCACCACGGGGGCCGGAGTGGACTCAAAGGGCCGCCGCGTGAGGAAAAATGTGCGTTACTTCGTGGCCGAGGACGAACACCTCGGCCTCAAGATACTCAAGCGCCAGGAATTCAGGGACCTGTACGCGGATTTTGAAGCGCCACCCGCGCCTGTTGAGGAAGACGAAGGGGGTAAAAAGAAAGATACCGTGAACATCTGCGAATACGTCGAGCATTTCGACGTACAGTACCTGAATTTCATAAAAGACCCCACTGTCAACGCCACCGTGCCCGACAAGTATATCCCGGAGTTGTCGGACGAAGTTCCGCGGGACATAAACTTCCGCGATCCCAATGTATGGAAGGACAGCGGACTGCCCGACAATCAGACCGCTCCGCCCGCCATAAGGATAACCCTGGTCGTGCGCGACAAGCGCGGCAGGCAGAGTTGTTTCATCCAGAGAGTATTCTGGGTGCCCTTCTCCACATTCGACCCCGACATGGAAGAGCCTCCGCCGCCGACACCGGAAGAACTGGAAGAAGAAGACTGAAATCCAGCATTTGCCCGCCCTCGCGCTTGCCTCCGTGACGGCCGACCCCCGGCACACCCCGCCTCTCCGACGCATCTCCCTTTGAACATACAGAACCCGATAAGAGCCTATCCGAATAATATCTTTTGGCGAAAGGGTGACTGTCACCGTAAGGTGTTGTGAAACAGCAGATTATAATCAAGCACCCGCCATCATCCAGAAAAAGTCAGTCAACTTGAGTAAATATATTCT
>QNCA01000222.1 GCA_003644325.1 Planctomycetota bacterium | reverse complement strand
TCACCAATTACCCATTCGGACCCTGACGGGTCCTCAGGGCGAGGACCCGGAACGGGCGGAGCGCAGACCCCCTGATTTATCAGGGGGGGGGCCGGCTCGTAGATTGGTGACTGTCACCGTGCCGGGTGTTTCTTTATCCAATCAAAAAGCGCTAAAAAAACGCTTGATTTTGAGGAAGGATAGCATAATATCTGGAAGTGGAAAAGGCAAAACAGCATTCCCGGCTGCTGGAGAGTGCATTCCGCTTCAGATGAACGTTACGTCCAATCTGCCCGAAAAGAAGGTAAGCAGCAACCGGGAATGTCCGATGTGCCGCCCCTCTCAGGAAGGGGCGGTTCTTTTTGTCTGATGGTTTTTACTCAAGTTGACTGACTTTTCCCCTTGCGGTGACAGTCACCATCTACGAGCCGGCCCCCGACTGCGTCGGGGTCAGCGCTCCGTAATGGCGACAGTCACCGAAGACGGTCACCGAGGTCAGCGGAAACCCGGTCAACTTTGAGTTTTTATTCCTCCTGATTTTTTCTGAACTTCGCATTGGCGCGGTTCAGCCTCTGGCGTATGCCGGTGAGGGCGCTGCGGGCGGCGTTCAGGTCGGACTCGAGTGTCGCCTTGATGACGGCGTAGTTCTCCACCGAAGTCTCGAGGTATTTTGTCTTCTGCCGCTCTTCGGCCAGTTCGTGCTCCGTTTTTTCCAAAGCGGCGTCCACCTCGGCCTTTTCTTCCGTCAGGGTTTGCAATTGACTATTGAGGCCGTCCCGTTCCTCTTTCAACTCGCCGATTGTATTTTGCGAGTTCTTATTCTGCTCTTGGAGGGAGCGGACTTCGTCCTGGTACAGTTCAACCTCCTCCATGGACCGTTCAAGGTCATGGCTGAGTTTGTCCTTTTCCCGGGTGGTTTCATTCAGTTTTGCGGTGACGGCGTTCAGGTCCTCGCGCAGGGTTTCGAGTTTGCCCTCTGTTTCCTGGAGGCGGTACTCCAGTTCTCCCGTGCGTTCCATGGCCAGGCGGTTCTCTTCCTCGGCGGCCTTTAGATTGCTCTCCAGTTCTTCTATGGTTCGGAGCGTTTCAATCCGCGCTTCCAACTCCTGTTTTGCATTGAGCAGTTCGTCGTACTCCTCGCGCACGCGGCCCAGTTCCTCTTCCACCTGGTCCTGCATGGCAAGCGTCGATTCGAGTCCCGCCTCCAGGGTATCTATCTCCGCCAGAACGTCCCTGCTTTCCTCCTCTATCAGCATGGAACTGTCGGTCGCGGTCATAATTTCCGGCTCGGCGCCGGGTCTCTCAATTACTGAAGGGGCCGCTTTGTCCCTGTCGGGCTGGTCGGTGAGTTCCTTCAGTATTTCCTTGACGCGCCGCTTGGTGTCCTCCTTTGTCTCGATGGACTTCAAGGGCTTGACGGGTACGTCCTCCGTTTCCTGCGGGTGCGCGACCTTTGTCCGGGTCGAGGGCTTTACATCCCAGGGACGCCGGGGGGAGCGCTGACTTTTCGTGCCGGGCATCTTCTGCGGCACATTTTCATCAAAGCCGTCGGTCATATTCCCCTCCATATATGGGAAAAGTGTAAGTTACGCGTTGACGGTCTCGAGACTTTGCGCCTGCTCGGCGGAGTAGGCGCTCCGTTCAAGACCGAGTAATTCTCCGGTGAATTTCATCAAATCGACCGCGCCTTTAGACGACGGCGCGTACTGTGTAATAGGTATGCCGCGGCTTGAGGCGTCGGCAAACTTCGTGCACTGCCTTACGACCGTCTTCAGCAGATAATCGCCGTAGTGTTTCTCCAGCGCCTTCAGCGCGGTCCGGCAGATATTCATCGACTTGTTGTATCTGTTCAACAGTATGGATATCCTGTCGAGCACGAAACTGAAATCCTCTTCGATGCTCGCCAGGGTTTCGAAGAGAATGCGGAGCGCCTCGTAGGACAGGAAGTCGGCAAGCACCGGTATGATGAGGTCGTTCGAGGCGAGAATCGCGTTGAGGTTCAACAGGCCTATATTGGGCGGGGCGTCCATCACGATGACGTCGAATTCATCGCGCACCTGTTCAAGGGCCTTATCCAGCCGGTGCTCGCGGGCGGTCATGGCGGTCAGCGACAACTCCACCGGCGACAGGCCCAGGTTGGCCGGGATGATTTTGAAATTGCGCAGTTTCGTATTGACAATCGATTCATGAATCGGCAGTTTTTCAATCAGCACGTTGTACAGGGTGTACTTGAATCCGGGCCCTTCGTAGCCGAGGCACTTGGTCAGATGCCCCTGCGCGTCAAGGTCGATCGCGAGCACGTCGAGTCCGAGTTCCGCCAGGTGAAAGGCGTATGAAGAGGCGATGGAAGACTTGCCGGTGCCGCCCTTGAAGTTGAGAAACAGTTGTGTGCGGTGTTCTTGAAGAACGGGTTCCAGTCCCAGCGCGCTCCGGAGTCGGGGCAGGTCCTCGGTGAGATAATAGCGGTGATTTGTCGCGCGATCGCGGCGGGCTGCGGGCGCCACGCCCTCCCGCTCCTTCTCCAGGAGCAGCGACTTAGGCACGCCCAGAATGTCCGCGACCTGCTTTGCAGTGAAGTGACGCTTCTTCAACAAACATCCCCCCTCAAGTGTCGGGGCCGCAGCCCCTAATGTTTGTTTTCGAATACTTCACAAAGAACGATGAACGTGAAAATTATAGACTATGCTTAAACCAAGTCAAATAATTTTTATCTTTTTTTCACTTTCCCCCCGCGCCCGACCGCGGCGAATCGGCGACGCCGGGAACCCCCACGCATCCCCTCGATTCATATCTTACTCAAGTTGACTGACTTTTTCTGGATGATGGTGGGTGCTTGATTATAGTCTGCTGTTTCACAACACCTTACGGTGACAGTCGCTAATCTACGACCCGTTCCGACCTTGTCGGAACGGCTCCGTAATTAGTGACGGTCACCGAGGTTGGCAAAAACTCAGTCAACTTGAGTATCTTACTTGACACCACGGGCGGGCGATATAGAATTCAGGAGTCATTCTTGTAGTAGAGCGTTACATCCTCGCGGAGGAGAAAACTTGGCGCGAGTTATAATCAGGACCCTGTTCGCGCTTGTCTGCATCGGCCTGGGCTACACATTTTTCCCGGCGATCCGGGGCTCAGGCGAGAGCGCCGTCTTTGCCAACGCCGGCCTGGCGGGTGCAATTTACGGCCTCGCCGTCGCCCTGCTTATCATCGCACTTGAACTCCTGTTCGCAAAGAAGTTCATCCAGAGCGTCCCGGTCATAATGATAAGCCTCATATTCGGCTTCATCGTCGCGAAACTGTTCGTCGATGCGATGTTTCTCGTTCCGGCCATCAAGACCGCCGCCGAACAAGACCTTGTGCTCAACAGCGCGCTCAATCTCATCGTCGTTTTCGTCTTCACGTATCTCTCCGTCATAGTCATCTTCCGCACGAAGGACGAGTGGAAGTTCATCATCCCCTACGTGGAGTTTCGCAGGACACAGCGCGGAGCCAAGCCGCTCATCCTGGATACCAGTTGCCTTATCGACGGACGCATCGCCGACATCCTCGCCACGGGTGCGGTCGACAACCAGGTGGTCATCCCCGCCTTCGTCATGCGCGAAGCGCAGGCCGTCGCGGATTCAAAGGACCGCCTGAAACGCCGCCGCGGGCGAAGAGGCCTCGACATACTGAACAAGATACGCCAGAACCCCGACATCGAGGTGATACTCCACGAGGCCCACTACGGCAGCGTGAGCCGGGTTGACGAAAAACTCATCCGCATGGCCCGGGACCTCGACGGCAAGATCGTCACCACCGACTTCAACCTCATCAAGGTCGCCGCCGTCCAGGGCATCCCCGTAATAAACCTCAACGACCTCGCCGAGGCGCTGAAGCCGGTAATCATACCCGGCGAAGAGATGTCGCTGCAACTCATCCGCCCCGGCGAGGAATCCGGCCAGGCCGTCGGCTACTTGGACGACGGCACGATGGTCGTGGTGGACGACGCGCACGATTTCATCGGCAAGACCGCCGAAATCACCATAACAAGCATTCACCAGTCCAGCGCCGGCAAGATGTTCTTCGGCCGCATTAAGGGCCGCGAGCGGAACGACGGCAGAAAGCGCAAATAAGAAACTGTCCCCTAAAGGGCCAAACCCCTTTAGGGGACAGTTTAGTTTTGGGGTGTCCTCTTTTAATGAAACGTCGTC
>QNCA01000221.1 GCA_003644325.1 Planctomycetota bacterium | reverse complement strand
GCGCTCCGGCGGTTTCGGATATACCGTGGAGTTCCTCGAGGTATTGCCCGGGGATGTGTCGCTCGAGGGAACGTGCCTTTTCGAGCGCGGCCGTTCTTCGGGCCGGGTTGCGAAAGACGAAATGCAGGAAATTTTTCATGAGGAATTGGAGTTGGTCTTTGACAAGGATGCCCGCCTGGCGGCCCATCCGGCGATTGGCGCCCGTGAGCGAGAGCACCGGCACGCCGTTTACGATCTCAAGCCTGCCGCCTTCCGCTTCGGCGGCGTGGAAGGGAACGGGGGCGCGTTTTGCACGCACGTAAGGCGGAAGAAAAACTATGTCGCACGTCAGGCGAACGACGATGCCTGCGGCAAGGACGGCGATGTCGAAAAACAGCGCGAAAACGCCGGCGACCAGATTGACGACGACGACCGCCGCAACGAACAAGACGGCCAGTATGAGGAACGTCTTCAGAGACCGCTGTCCGCGGAGATCAAACAGCGCTCCCCTAATCATAGTTTATCAGAGAGACGACCTCATGTCCCGACAGTTTCTCCCTGCCTTTCAGGAAGTCGAGTTCAACGAGGAAAGCGATGCCGACTATCACGCCCCCGAGGGACTCCACCAGGCCGCAGCAGGCGTTCATGGTTCCTCCCGTCGCAAGCAGGTCGTCAACGATGAGTATCCTGTCGCCTTTTGCGACGGCGTCCTCGTGAATCTCAAGGGTGTCCGTGCCGTATTCCAGTTCATAACTCGCGGACCGCGTTTTGTATGGGAGTTTGCCGGGCTTCCGGACCGGCAGGAACCCCGTGCCGAGTTTCTGCGCGACCGCCGCGCCGATGATGAAACCCCGCGCCTCGATGCCGAGCACGGCATCAACTTTTTGTCCTCTGTACCTGTCCGCGATTTCCTTTGCGGCCCGGCGAAACGCGGCGGCGTTCTTCAGTAGCGGCGTGATGTCCTTGAAGACGATTCCCTTTTTCGGAAAGTCGGGGACGTCTCTGATGAATTCTTTCAAATCAATCATCTCGTACTCCGAGTTGTCGCAATGAAATCCTGTTGAATCGTCGTTACGATGAGAGCGGCTCGTCGGCCGGATTCAAGCGTCGGCCGGATCATCTCGCACCGGGACCGGCATTTTCAGGGGACGAGCAGCCCGGGCCTCGCCGGAAGCGAGGCCGGCGGTCACTTCTTTTTCTTTGATTTCTTCCGTGGGGAAGATTTGCGGCCACGCGACTTCTTGGCGGTTTTGCGGCGGATTTTGGAGGTGCGTTTGCTTTTCGCGCGCCGTGCTTCGGCCGCCAGAAAAACGGCCTTCCGGTGCTCATCTTCTTCCCTTTTCAGGTAAACCGCGATAGCGGCGGCCCCCTCGGAATCTCCTTCCGGTTCCACGTCAACGTATGTCACGTTGCTGTCGGACCGGAGCATCTTGCAGAGCGCATCTCGCAAGCCGTTCGTAACCCCGTCGCAGATTATTCGCATTTCGATACGATTGGCGGCGACCGCTTCATTAATTGCCTTCTGTACCCGTACCCGGGCTTTTTCTATGGAATCCGCGCACCTGTCCGCGCCCAGGTTCACCTCGAAAGGTTTCATGGGTGGAGGTAGTGATGTCATGCTTATGTTGTTTTCGTCGTCGGCTTCGCCTGCGGGGGTGCGCTTCTTGCGCAGTTTCAGCCATAGTCGTTGCAGTTTGCGCAGGGCGTCGTTTTCTATCTGGCGGACGCGTTCCCTGGTCAGGCCTATCATCTGGCCGATTTCGCGCAGGGTCCTGGCGGGTTTGCCGCCGATGCCGTAGCGGAGCCTGAGTATTAGCGCCTCGCGTTCGTCTATGGCTCCCAGCAACTGTTTTATCTTCTCGCTTTCGTCTTCGCTGAAGACGCTTTCCTCGGGTCTTTTCGCCGCGACATCTTCCAGGCCCTCGCTGAACGAGTGCAGCAGTTCCAGGCTGAACGCCTGCGGGCTGTCCCCGGCGCGGATCATCCGCTTTATTATGCCTATGCTGTCGGGCGATATGTCCAGTTCCCGCGCGATTTCATTGATGGTGGGCTGGCGACCGAGGGCGTGGTACAGTTTCGTCGAGACGTTCTTCCAGCGGCCGATTATCTCGACCATGTAGGAGGGAATACGGATGGTCTTGGCGGTGTTGACCATCGCCCGACGGATGGCCTGCTTTATCCACCATGTGGCATAGGTGCTGAAACGGTAGCCGGTGCCGGCGTCTATTATTTCGCCGGAATCTTTATCCTTTATCTTTTTGGGCCGTTCAGGGTCGTAGCGTTCGACCGCTCGAAAGAGGCCCAGATTGCCCTCTGCAATCAGATCGAGAAACGACATCCCCTTTGCCCGGCCCCGGTACTTTTTCGCGATACTCACCACCAGTTTCAGGTTGCTGCGGATCATCTCGTCCCGCGCCGCCCGATTTCCCTTTTTCGCTTTATGCGCCAGGTTTCGTTCCTGCTCGGGTGTGAGCAAAGGAGTGTCTTTAATCTCGTTCAGATATGATTCAAGCCCTGCTTCCTTTGCGATGGCTTTATCCTCCCAAACGATTTTTTGAACTTTTATCAAATTATACGTATTCCGTGGCGGAAATCAAGTTTCGCCTCGAAATTCACCTTGCCGTTTGGTCCGGGCCCGCCTCCTTCCTTAACAGGTTCTTAACATGTTCGACGGCATCCTCCCGTGTGCGTAACCCGCCTTCCAGTTGCTCCTCGTAAACGCTTTCCAGCAGTTTGCCGAAGAGGGGGCCCGGCTTGAGTCCCATTTCGATGAGGTCGCTCCCGCGAAGCAGCGGCTCCGGTTTCATCTCTTCTTCGCTCATCTGTTTCCTCTTCGTGCGGCAGTATTCATAGTCGCTCAAATCGTTGGTGCTGGCCAGCGCGTCGGCCCTGCTGAGTTCCGCCAAGTCTGCGTATCCATCCTCTGCAAACAACCTCTTCAGTTTGCCCTCACGCATGTGCCTGGCGTCCTTGAATATCATGTGCTTGCGGACCAGCCACGCGATTGATTCAATCTCGCGGCGCGACATGCGCAGACGCCCGCAGATCTTCCGCGCGATTTTCTCCCCCGCGATTTCGTGCTTGTAGAATGTTATCTTATCGCCGTCTCGTGCGTACGTTGCGGGCTTGCCGACGTCATGCAGCAGTGTTCCCATGGCCGTGACGAAGTTCGGCTCTTCCAGATATTCCAGGCTTCGCAGCGTGTGCGCGAAGACGTCTCCCTCGGGGTGATACTGTTCCGGCTGCGGGATCCCCTTCATCAGGCAGACTTCGGGCAGTATCTGCTCCAGCAGCCCGCAGGAATCAAGCATTTCCACGGCCCTGGCCCGCGACGGGTCCACCAGCATTTTCTCCAGTTCGGCACGCACGCGTTCGGCGCTGACATTTCCGATCCGAGGGGCGAATTCCTTGATTGCCTTCAGCGTTTCGGCCTCTATCTCAAAGGCGAACCTTGCCGCGAACCTCACCGCTCTCATCAGTCTCAACTGGTCTTCGCGAAACCGTTCCCGCGCATCCCCTATGGCGCGCACTATTCCCGCCTCGATGTCGCCTCGGCCGTTCACGTAGTCGATGGTCTTGTCTGCCACGGGGTCGTAAAACAGGCCGTTGATCGTGAAGTCGCGGCGCTCCGCATCCTCCCGCGGCGAGGAGAATTCCACCGATTCCGGGTGACGCCCGTCTATGTAAGCGTTGTCGGACCGAAAGGTAGCCACCTCGACCTGGTGACCGTGCTCTATAACCACAACGACGCCGAATCGTGCGCCCACCTCGATAGTCTTCGGGAAAAGCGCGCTGACATCCTCGGGGCGGGCGTCCGTTGCCACGTCATAGTCGTCCGACTCCCGGCCCATGATAACATCGCGCACGCACCCCCCCGCGAAGTAGGCCGTGAAGCCCGCTTCTTGCAGCCGCCGCACCACGCGCTCCGAAGCGGCGCGCCCGGAATCACTTTTCTCGCCGCCATTCGCCATGTGCCGGATTCTATCACCGCCCCCGATGAATGTCAAAAACGCCCTCGTGCGTGCCGCAGAACTACATGCTCAAGTTGACTGACTTTTTCCGGGCAATGCCGGATGTTTGCCTATAAGTTTCCATTTTGCCGGGCCTTACGGTGACAGTCACTAATCTACGAATCTCGTTCGGCAGGCTCGCGAGATTCCGCCCGTTCCGGGTCCTCGCCCTGAGGACCCG
>QNCA01000220.1 GCA_003644325.1 Planctomycetota bacterium | reverse complement strand
TCTGCTGTTTCACAACACCTTACGGTGACAGTCACCAATCTACGATCCGTTCCGACAAGGGCGGAACGGCTCCGTAATTGGTGACAGTCACCGAGGTTAACAAAAAGTCAGTCAACTTGAGTAACTCTTTACTTTCGCGCTACAAGGTGATGTCTGCGTTCTTCTGCCGAGAGATGGCGACAGGCTTGCCGCATTTGGGGCATCTGCCGAACAGCCCGCTCCACTGTGCGGACAGCCAGAACTCATTGTTGCAGTGGGGGCAATTGATGGCGACCTTGCCGGGCCTTTCACCCGGTTGCCGTTCCGGCTCCGTGTCAGCGGGCTGCTGCCTGAGCGGCGCTTGCCCCGAGTCCTTGAATACCGGAGGGGGCGGCTGTATGAATGAGCCCGGTTGCTGTCCGGCCGGCGGCTCGGACCGCGCCTGTCCCATCGCCCCTGAGGGCGGGACGGCTGCCGTCGGCTGCGGTTCGTCAACCGGAATCGCGTTTGCATGAGGCGTGGGCGCCTGCCCCTGCGCCGCATTCGCGTCGGACGGCTGCTCGTAGAGATAGGCATAGTTCTGAGAGGCATAGGGGTCTTGCTGCGGAAAAGTCTGCGGCGCATACGGGTTCGGGTTGGGCGGGCCCTGGGGCCGGTTGCCGTTCCACTGTGGAGGGTCCTGGGCCTGTACGGGCGGAGGGCCATACCCGCCGGAATCATAGTATGGCATCGGTGCGGGCGCTACGTTCCGAACTATCACGTACGACAGTATCGCGCCCGCTATCGCGCCGATGAGCGCAAGGCCGTAAACAGTAGCGGGATCGTCGTGAATGGCCACGCCGACGATTGCGCCCAGTATCTCTCCGCCGAACCACAGGCCGACCGCCATGAACCTGTAACCCCACACGCCGCGGCCCTTCTCCTCGGCAATCCGCCCGACCTTTCTGGCAAGGAAAAAGACAATGATTAGTTCCAGCATCTTACGCTACCTCGTGCTATAGAAACTCTAACAAGCGTCGGCGGGATGGAAGAGCGGATAGACAATTGGAGGGATTCTCTCTTATCTCCTTTCGGCACTTGCGACCGGATTCTTTCAAAAAAAACGGGATAAATGGGCGGAGAAGACATGTGCCGGACTTGAGGGCATACCAGCAAGTCCGGCACATACTACTCCGGCACATTTCGCTTGCAAGGGCTTCCTGTCCCTGATAAACTGGCCGCGCGATGCTTGGAGAGGTGTCCGAGAGGCCGAAGGAGCACGCTTGGAAAGCGTGTAACCCGTCAGGGTTCGCGGGTTCGAATCCCGCCCTCTCCGCCATTCAAGGTCTGAAGGTATAAGCAGTAAAGCGGGTCGAGTCTTTGAGGGCATGAATTTGAACCGTCTGCCGGCGACTTTTACCTTTCACCTCAATTATTTCGTGGGGAGACGAAATGAGGAGGCTTCTAATACCGGTCCTGCTGTGCGTGCTGCTTGCCGCGGGCTGCAACGGCGGGCCGGCGCCCGTCGGGGGCGGGAGTGAGACGCACCGCGTAACCGTCTTGCGCCCGACGTATGTAATCAACACCACGAAGGGCCCCATCAAGGTGGCGCTGTTCCCCACGTACGTGGAATACGAGGGCAAATTCTATATCGACGGCACTGAAACGCAATACCTGGCGTTTGTGGAAGGCGCGCACAGCGGCTACTATGATGGCGCGCCCGCCATACCGGTCAGGGAGGTCGTGGCGGATTACGTCTGGTTTTTCAGCAGGTCGCGTTCAGGCGATTACGCGGTCCCTTACCTGCCCAAGAGCAACGTACAGCCGGTGCGCGGCACGCTGTGCGTCATGCGCCTGGACAGCGCGAACAAACCGGGCATATACGCCGACAAGAGGAGTTTCATGATCGTTCGCAAGGTCGCCACGGAAATCGGCGGCCGGGAGCAGTTCCCGCTGAAGGGCATACATTTTCCTATCGGACAGGTCGTCGAGGGATGGGATGTATTGGACAAACTGGGAAAAGACGACAGCATAGTGAGCATGGAAAAAGGCGCGGACATCGCCGTAAGCGCCGAGAAACTGAAGATGCTGAGCGAAGGGAAGATAGACGATTTCGCGAAGGTTCTGGAAAAATAATGCTGTGCTTGGACGGGGTGCTAGCGGTGCCCTGTGACCCGCAATCCGCTATAGCGGGGTCGACGGCGGGCTGAGGCTTTTGCCCGTTGCGTTCCAAAACCGGCAAGCGGCGTTGAAGGCTGGGTCCCATACAACAGGACGGTGTGAATCTGGTCAGAGGCGAGAGCCAGCAGCCATAAGCATACGTTCCTGTGTGTTGTGGGGCTGCCTGGCCGGAGCCGGCTACCGGCGGCGGGCGCAGCGCGGCGGGTCGAGACCCGCGTGCACAGCATTTATTGAAATCAAAGCCTCTCAGAAGGCATAACTGAAGACCGATGACCGAAGATCGATGACCGAAGACCATCTGAAGGAAAAAGGCGGGCAAGGCCCGGCGTACCAGGCCTTGGCGCGGCGTTACAGGCCGCGCTTCTTCAGGGATTTCGTCGGCCTGGACCACGTCACCCACACCCTGCAAAACGCCATCAGGCAGGGCCGCGTCGGCCACGCCTACCTCTTCTGCGGACCGCGCGGCATCGGCAAGACCTCCATGGTGCGCGTATTCGCCACGGCGCTTAACTGCGAAAAAGGCCCCGCGGAAGAGCCCTGCGGCGAGTGCGACTCCTGCGTGAGAATACACCGCGGCGACGACATCGACGTTATCGAAATCGACGGGGCCAGCCACACCGGCGTGGACAACGTGCGCGAACTCCGCTCCAACGCAATCTACGCCCCGGCGCGCTCGCGCTACAAGATATACGTCATCGACGAAGTCCACATGCTCAGCAAGCCCGCCTTCAACGCCCTGCTCAAGACGCTGGAAGAGCCGCCGGAACACGTGAAGTTCCTCTTCGCCACCACGGAGCCGCAGAAGGTGCTCGAGACCATCCAGTCGCGCTGCCAGCGCTTTGACTTCCCGCGAATCTCCGCGCGCGACATCGCCGAGATGCTGAAGCGCGTCTGCGAAAGCGAAAAGATAGAGGCATCCGACAAGGTCCTCGGCTACATCGCCCGCAACGTGCGCGGCGGCATGCGCGACGCGCTCTCCATACTGGACCAGGTCATTGCATACTGCGGCAATAAGGTCGAAGAAGAGGCCGTCTACGGCGTCATGGGTTCCGTGCCCGAAGAGACCCTGCGGCAGATGGGGTCGTTCATCGCCGAGGGCGACGTGAAGTCGGCATTGCAGGCTACCGACGCGCTCTTCAACGCAGGCAAGGACCCGGGCGAGATACTGGACGCTTTCTCGAACTACCTGCGGGATTTGCTGGTGCTCGAGACCTGCGGCGCGGACGGCGGCCTGCTGGTAACGACGGCCGAGGCCGACGATGCGATGCGCGCGCAGGCCGCGCGCATCCCCGCGAACGCATTGCTCTACATGCTCCAGATACTGGCGGAAACGCACGGTAAACTGAAATTCATCCAAAACCAGCAGGTACTGCTCGAGGTTGCGACGGTGCGCCTGGCGCAGTGGGAAGAGTTCGAATCGTTCGACGAAGTCCTCAGCGTCCTGTCACAGGGCGGGACGCCGCACGGCAAAGCGCCTGGAACAGGAGGAAAAGAGCCGCCGAAGGCCGCCGCTACGCAGACTCTTCCGCCGCAACAGGCGGCGACGGAAAAGAAATTTGACTTCGCGCAGTCCTCCGCGGCGGAGACCTGGAACAAGGCCGTAGACGCGCTGTTCAAGAAACGCGGCTTCCTGGCGGCGGCCGTGGCCCAGGGTCAGTTGCTCGCCTTCGAGGGCGAGCAGGTCGTGCTGGGCTATGCGCCCGAGGCTCGATTCTCCATGGAGCAGTTACAGGACCCCGGCAAACGCAAAGAGGCCGAGACCGCACTCGCCGAGATCCTCGGTCACGGTGTCACACTGAAACTGCAACCCCTGGAGGCCGGCCCCGAGGCCGCCCCGACGCCCGGCAAAAAAGATCGAACAAAACGCGGGCGCACGGCGTCCCATATGGTAAAGCGCGCGCTTGAACTGTTCGACGGCAGAATTGTAGATTAGACCCCGGACATCGGACGAGTCGATAGCTCCTTCGTTGTCCCTTCCAACCCTTGAAATTCTGAAACTCCGGAGAGACGACATGCCCAAAGGAATAGGCGGCCTGGGA
>QNCA01000219.1 GCA_003644325.1 Planctomycetota bacterium | reverse complement strand
GTTTTTGGCGCACAGAAAAACCGCAAGGGGTGGCAGTTTCGTAACCCCTTGCGGTTTCGCCTGTTAAGATGGTGCCGAAGGGGGGATTCGAACCCCCATGAGGATAACCTCACTAGGTCCTGAACCTAGCGCGTCTGCCTATTCCGCCACTTCGGCACACCTGTCACACGACATCGCTGATTTATATTTATCATCAAGTCAATTTCTTGTCAACATAAATTGTCCGCGGTGCCCGTACGGGCCGTCGCCGGGCGCACCAGGGGCGGCATTCAATCGGTTGTTCCTTGTGCGTGTTTTGTCCTTTGGCCTTGCTTCCGCCCGTGGCCTGACACTGTTAGTTGCTCGCTAATAATGCGTTGTGCCTTGACATTTCCAAAAAATTTGCTTTTATTTCTTGCAATGAATTTCGCCGGTTGTATAATTCATTTCAGTGGCGCAAGTAGTGTCACCGGAAGATGGAGAACGGTTCCTTTTAGGAGTTGATCATGGCGGAGGAAAAGAAAGGGTCTTGGTGTGATATTTTCAAGACCTTTAAGTATGCCATCTCCCCCCAGAAACTTCTGGTAGCCCTCATCGGCCTTGTCGCCTTTAATCTGTTGAGCATAGCCTTCTTCCAGGAGAATACTATGCTCATCACGGCCGGGGAGCATCTGGGCAAGGCCTTTAGTTTGGCCGTCGGTCAGCCGGTTCCTCCTTATAATACCATGCCGGAGGCCGGAGTGAACTTGCCGGATTCGGGCATAAACTTGTTGGGGGCGGCCAAAGAACTGGTGCAGGTGCCGTTATCGTTTGTGCGGGGACCGAAGGCGGGGGCGACTCTGTCTGAATCCCGGTGGCATTATGCCCGGCTTGTTCTGTTTTATCTTTGCGTATGGGTTGTGTTCGCGGCGATAGTGGGGGTAATCACGCGCATCTCGGCGGTACAGGTGGCGCGTGACGAGAATATAGGCCTCAAGGAGGGCTTCAAGTTTTCCTTGTACAAGTATCCGTCCTACTTCGCCCCGCCGGTGCTGGTTGTCATCGCGTTTCTCATTGTGGGCATTCTGCTCAATTTTGTGATTGGCCTGTTGAATCTCATACCGGTGGTAGGGCCCACGATTTTTGCGATTCTTTTTCCCGTTTGCCTGCTTTTGGGTTTGGCCGCTGTTGTGGTCATAGTGTTTGGGGTCCTCGGTTCGCCTCTGATGGGCCCGGCCATAGGCGTGGAAGGACAGGATACCTTCGATGCCCTCAGCAGGGCGTACCACTATTCCATACAGCGCCTCGGGCGTTATGTTCTTTACATGGTGGTCCTGCTCTTCTTTATGGCCGTGTCGGTCTGGTTCGTCAAGACCTTCATCATTCAGGGCATCGACAGTGTAACGAAGGAGGCGTTTGTCCTTTCGGGCCTTGGGACGGACCTTCAGGACCAGAAGCCGCCCGTACGGGCGGCTCTGGAAGGCGAGGCGAACCAGGACGGCGAAAAGGTCGGCCGTTACGAACGCATGGTTCAAGCCTACAGGTACACCTGGCCCCTGAGGGCCAGTTATATTGTAGAACGAAACGGGTCCCTGATGGCTGTGGGTGGCAAGGAAGAAGGTGATACCGTGGTAGCGGAGATAAAGTTGAACGGCTCTGAGGATGTAGGCGGCTTCATCCTGGGCATCTGGCTGAAGGGCCTGTACTACCTTGTCGGGGCTTTCGCCATATCCTTCTTCTTCACCGGCAGCACCATTATCTACTATATACTCAGAAAGCAGATAGACGGCGCGGAACTGGACGAGGTGTACATGGAAGGCGAGGATGAGGAGTTTGAATTCGGCGAAGAGCCTCAAGAAGAAACGGAGAGTGAAGAAACCGAAGAATCAAAATAGACCGTTGGAACGCAAGGAAAAGTATCTATAAACAGCGCCAACAGGAATTCAGCAGTCTGTTTGAAGCGACGAGGGGTATTCCGGGCGTTATAGCGGTAAGGAATACTCCTGACCATGTTTTCCTGATGTACGATAAGGAGCGGTTAATGGCCACAGTTACAAAAAAAGAACTCGTCATCGCGGTTTCGGAAAAGACCGGAGCCAAGCAAAGCATAGCCAAGAGCGTAGTTCAGGCTTTTCTGGACCAGATCATCGAGGAACTGGAGAAGGGCAATAAGATAGAGTTGCGCGACTTCGCCGTGTTTAATACCAAGATGCGCAAGGCACGCAAGGCACGCAACCCGCGCACCGGTGAGGAAATCTTTGCCCCGGCGAAAAAGGTGGTTATCTTCAAGGCCGGCCGCCTCATGCGGGAGCGTATCAAATAGAAGCCAACCGCACCGGTACCATCCTGTCGCAGCGCCCGCATCAATGTATGCGGGCAACGTGTTCGTTTGACGCACCGCGGCGACATCCCCTTAATGCGCTCTATATGCGCGTGACGAAATCCTGGCCCATACGGGCGGAGTAACCACCGCATGCCCCCCAGCCGGGAAAAATCGGTAGTCCTCGTGTCGGGCGGGCTTGATTCCGCCGTCACGCTCAAGCACACCGTTGACGCCGGCGCCGCCGTGCTGGGGCTGTTCTTCGACTACGGACAACGCGCGTTGCGGAAAGAGCGCACCGCAGCAAGGACAATGTGCAAGGACCTCGGCGCGGATTTCCGCGTGGTCGGCCTTCACTGGCTGCGGGAAATTGCCCCCGCCGCTGTTGTAAAGAAGGGCGCCCCGCTCCCCACAGTCTATTCCGGCGACCTGTCCCAATCCTCCTGTATGCGACAATCCGCCCGTGCCGTCTGGGTGCCCAACCGCAATGCATGCATGGTCAGCATCGGCGCTTCCTTCGCCGAGGCGCTCGGCTGCAACGCCGTCGTCGCGGGCTTCAACAGGGAAGAAGGCGCCTCCTTTCCAGACAACGGCAGGGAATTCGTCCTGGCCATGAACAAGACCCTGCAAATTTCCACCGGCGGGAAGGTAGCGCTTGAATGCCCGCTCATTGACATGGACAAGACGCGGATAGTAAAGTACGGTATCGAGATTGAAGCGAGACTCGACCGGGTATGGTCGTGCTACAGGGGAGGAGCAAAGTTCTGCTGGAGGTGCGAGTCATGCGCGCGCCTGGAGCGGGCGCTCCGCCGCAACAAACGCCTGGGCTGGTTCAAGGGCGTCAATAAAAATGCCCTCTGAGGCGTACATAGTTGAAGTTTTCTCCTCCATCCAAGGCGAAGGCCTGACGTGCGGCGAGCGGCAGATATTCATCCGCTTTGCCGGCTGTAACCTGCATTGTGCATACTGCGATACCGACTACGCCCGCGAGAATCCCGCGCGTTGCACGGTTGAGCGGACATGCGGAGGCGATGTGACGGACGCGCCGAATCCCGTTTCCGTCGAACATCTGGTTGAAATCGTCCGCGCTCTCAACGTTCCCGAAGGCATCCACCATTCCATCGCGCTTACCGGCGGCGAGCCGCTCTTGCACGGCGAGTTTTTGCGCGAGTTCCTCCCGGCGAACCGTGCCAACGGCATCCGCTCGCAACTTGAAACAAACGGCGCTCTTCCCGAACGTCTTGAACAAATTATCAACTTCGTCGATTCCGTCTCGATGGACATTAAAATCAAGTCATCGACGGGTGAAGAAGGGCAATGGGAAACAAACCGGCGCTTTCTTCAAATAGCGCATCGCAAGCCTGTGTGGGTAAAGGTTGTCGTCTCCGCGGAGACGACGACTGAAGAAATCACACGGGCCGCTTCCGTCGTCGCCTCCGTCCACCCCGGCATTCCGCTGATAATCCAGCCCGTCACCCCGAATGGAAAAGTTCACGCCTGCCCCGGCCCCCTCCTCCTCTGCCTGCAGAAGGCGGCCCGTAAAATACTCCACACCGTCCGCGTCATCCCGCAGTTGCACAAACTCCTCGGCCTGCGATAGGCATTTGATTTCATAAGGCCCCCACAAGGCCCCCACCGCTTCGTTTCCCCGGGGAAAGGCAAGATTTTTTTGCCGTCCGCGCCGGAGAAATTAAAGTCGGCCTTCCCGAAATGCCGAGAATGGAATTGCGGTCGCCTGAAGTGTGAAGAGCAATTCCAGGCGCCTCGTTGCAACATAATCTTCTCAAGTTGACTGACTTTTTCCGGGCAATGCCGGATGTTTGCCTATAAGTTTCCATTTTGCCGGGCCTTACGGTGACAGTCATTAATCTACGAATCTCGTTCGGCCGGCTCACGAGATTCCGCCCGTTCCGGGTCCT
>QNCA01000218.1 GCA_003644325.1 Planctomycetota bacterium | reverse complement strand
TGAAGCAAAATCCCACAGGGAGCATGTAAGAATCCCGGGCGCTGCCGGCGCGGTGACAGTCGCCATCTACGAGCCGGCCGCTCCTTCAGAGCGTCTGCGCTCCGCCCGTTCCGGGTCCTCGCCCCGAGGACCCGTCAGGGTCCGAATGGGTAACGGTGACAGTCACCGGTGCGGCCTTTCCAGGATTTTTACATGCTCCCAATCCCACAAAAGTCGTTGACAGGACCCGTTCGAATGTTACACTATTCGGCCGCCTCGACAAGTCGGGCGCGCGATGAGGGCTGGATAGACTCGATAGGCAATGAGCGGGTGTAGCTCAGTGGTAGAGCGAGACGTTGCCAACGTCTAGGTCGTCGGTTCAAGTCCGATCACCCGCTCCATTTCTTTTTATGAGCGCTGGGAGTCTCTTGACCCTTGAAAGACATTTACCCTTGCAAATCTCCGAAGGAGCGGACTCATGCCCGAAGATTTACCTGATGTAGAGGAAAAAGAGGAGGAAAAACTGGAACCGGAGGTGACTATCGAGAAAGAGGGGCCGTGCAAACAGCGCCTTAACATTACGGTCTCAGCGGACAAGGTTACCGCCGAGATTGACAAGGCGTACAAGGAGTTGCTCGAGGCGGTCGATGTGCCGGGCTTCCGTAAAGGGCGTGTGCCTCGCAGCCTTGCAGAGAAGAGGTTCGGCAAACAGATCAACGAGGAGACCGGCAAAAAGATTTCCACTGACGCTTTCCTCGAAGTGGTCAAGGACAAGGAGATGGACACGATAGGCCAGCCGCATTTCGGCGAGGTGAAACTCGAACCGGGCCGGCCGCTGACCTTTGACGTCACCGTGTACATCAAGCCGAGCGTGGAACTGGACGAGTACAAGGGCATGCCGCTCGGAAAGAAAGCCACCGGGGTAACCGATAAAGAAATTGACGAGCACATAGAGAATCTGCGCAGGAGCAAGGCCCCGCTGGGGCCGGTCGAAAGAGGCGCGGAGAAGGGAGACCAGGTCATCCTCGACTTCGCCATCACGTCCGACGACCGCGAACTGCGTTCGATAGAAGACGCGCGGCTTTTCGTTGAAGGCGATCAGTTCTTCGGCATGCAGGTTGAAGACCTGGAAAAGGCATTCTCCGGCAGGAAGGCCGGCGACGAGTTTGAAATCGACGTCACCCTGCCCGATGATTTCCGCGAGGAGGAATACCGCGGCAGGCCGGCGAAGATATCCATAAAGATGAAAGAGGTCAAAGCGCCGCAATTGCCCGAGGTCAACGACGAGTGGGCGCAGTCGCTCGACTTCGACGACGTGGAAGACATGCGCGATGAATTCGAGACCATCCTGAAACGCAAAAAGATCGCCGAGGCCGACAGCGACCTGCGCAGACAGGTGCGGGAGCGCTTGCTGGAGAAGGCGGATTTCGAACTGCCCGAGGACCTCATCGAGCAGCAGGCGGAGAGCGTTTTCACGCGCAGGCGCATGGAACTGGAGAGCCTGGGCGTGCCGCCGGAGGAAATCGACGGGCGAATCGAGGAGTTGCGCTCCACACAACAGGAGGCCACCCGCAAGTCGTTCAAGTTGTTTTTCATCCTCCAACATATCGCGGAAAAGGAGAAGATATTCGTCACGGAGGACGAGGTGGATGCGCGCATAGCGGCCATGGCATCCAGGCGGCGAAATACGTCGCCTGAAGAGTTGCGTACGCTGTACGAACAGGACAATGTCATGAACGAGTTGCGCGTGGAAATGCGCGAAGAAAAAACCATCCAGTTTATAATAGACAACGCGGAAATAACCGAAGAAAGCGAACAAGAGGCGGAAGAAGAGCAGGGGGAGACGGGCGACAGATGACCGGAAGCGGGGCGGCCCGCGGCCGTCGCATGGAACCGACACGGAGGCAGAGATGACCGTAATACCGATGGTTGTGGAGAAGGCGGGACACACGGAGCGCTACTTCGACATCTACTCGCGCCTGCTCAAGGACAGGATAGTGTTCCTGGGCGCAGCCATAGACGATCAGGTGGCGAACGTCGTGGTGGCGCAACTGCTTTTTCTCCAAAGCGAGAACAAGAAGGACGACATCAGCATGTACATCAACTCTCCCGGCGGGTCGGTATCGGCGGGATTGGCGATATACGACACGATGCGGTTCGTGAAGTGCGATGTAGCCACGTACTGCATAGGCATAGCGGCCAGCATGGGCGCGGTGCTGCTGGGGGCGGGCGCCAAGGGCAAACGCTATGCGCTGCCGAATTCTCGCATGTTGCTGCACCAGCCGTGGGGCGGCATGCAGGGCACCGCCAGCGATATTCAAATACACGCCGACGAAATAATCAAGACGAAGAAACGTCTCATCGATATACTTTGCGAAGATACCGGACAATCGCGGGAAACAATCGAAAAGGACACGGACCGGGATTTCTTCCTCTCGCCGGAAGAAGCGCTCGAGTACGGCCTGGTGGATGAAGTCCTCAACCCCGGTAAGACATCAGCGGACAAGTGATGAGCAAGAACGGCAAAGGCAGAAGGCCCGTTGAGCGCTGCAGTTTTTGCGGCAAGCCGGCCGGCCAGGTGGGCCGAATGATAGCGGGCCTGCCCGGGCACTTCATATGCAATGAATGCATCGAACTGTGCGGCTCGATACTTCTCGAGGAGAGCGGACGCCGCGAGTCCCCCCCGCCGATGGAGTTCCACGAACTGCCCACCCCCGCCGAAATAGTCCAGAGGCTGGACGAGTACGTAATCGGCCAGGAACGCGCGAAAAAGGTCCTCGCCGTTGCCGTATATAATCATTACAAGCGCCTGCTCACATCCCTTGACAGCGGCGAGGTGGAACTGGAGAAAAGCAACATACTGCTTATCGGGCCGACCGGCTGCGGCAAGACGCTCCTGGCCCGAACCATGGCGCACATTCTGGATGTGCCGTTCGCCATCAGCGACGCCACCACCCTTACCGAGGCGGGCTACGTGGGCGAGGACGTGGAGAACATCCTGCTCAGACTGCTCCAGGCGGCCAACTTCGATGTGGCAAAGGCCGAACAGGGCATAGTCTTCGTCGATGAAATCGACAAGATAGGCCGCTCCAGCCACAACATTTCCATTACGCGCGACGTCTCCGGCGAGGGGGTCCAGCAGTCCCTCCTGAAAATGCTGGAGGGCACGATCGCCAACGTCCCCCCGCAGGGCGGACGCAAACACCCCGAACAGTCTTACATCCAGATAGATACCACGCACATCCTCTTTATCTGCAGCGGCGCTTTCAACAATCTCAAGGACATTATCGGCAGGCGGGTCGGCAAGCAACTGATAGGCTTTAAGCCCGGCAGCGTGGCGCAAAACGACGAAGAGCAAAGGGAGATAGGCGAGTTACTGCAAGAGGTCGAACCGACAGACCTCATCGAATACGGCATGATACCGGAGTTCGTCGGCCGTATGCCGATAATATGTCCCCTGATGCCGCTCACAAGAGACGACCTGATACAGATAATGCTCGAGCCGAAAAACGCCCTCATCAGGCAATACCAGAAATTCTGCGAAATGGAAGGCAGCAAACTCGAATTCACCCCCGCCGCCCTGAAGGCCATCGCAGGCAAGGCCATGGAGCGCGACACGGGCGCCCGGGCGCTGCGCTCCATACTCGAAAACCTCATGCTCGATACGATGTTCAATATGCCCTCACGCCGGGATGTCGCCAAGTACGTCGTCACCCCCGACATGGTCAGGGGCAAAAAACCCATAAGGGTCGTCAAGCGCAAGGAGCCGAAATCAGACCGCGACATCGCCTGACAGCCCGCGGGCCCGCCCGGAATTTCCGAAAAATCTTCTCTCCGCGAAAGAAACACCCATATACTCCCGCAAAAGCCGGTCCGTACGCAGAGGCCGCCGAGCGCACCCCGCCTGCCCGAACAAATACCTTACCAAACGTGTCGCACCTTGAGTGTATATATTAGGGTGAGCGGCAAGGGATTGACGAAGGAACAAATGCAGGTGTTCAAGCGGGGAAGGGATGCGCGCGAGTCCGGCCTGAGATTGCCGTTGTTCTTTGCCCCCTGCTTCTCTTGCTTCTTGCTTCTTGCTTCTTGCTTCTTGCTTCTTGCATCCGTTGCTTGAAACCGGATGCGTTAAATCCGGAACATGGGCAAAAACCGGCGGGGCCGAAACGTGCAAAAAAGAACCGCCAGTCTACTTTCGTAAACTGACGGCTCCGGTAAAAGGAAATAAAAT
>QNCA01000217.1 GCA_003644325.1 Planctomycetota bacterium | reverse complement strand
CGGCGAAGCGCATCACCTGGTCGCCGGCCGGGATGTCGCGGTGCTCGCCTAAAAGCATCAGAACGGTGTCCACTACCCTTCGCGGACAATTCTCGTAACCCAGCAGGTAAGACTTGATGATGTCAAAGGAGTCGCTGCTCGTGAGGTCCGTCGAAAGTTTGTTCTCGCGGCCGAAAATCATCTGAAGCATCGACTTCAGGTCGTTCGCGCGCTCGGGGTCCAGGCGATACGCCTTCAGCACTTCGCCCAATTCGTGTGACGAACTCACGCGGACCTCGTTCCAGTCCACGTAATCCCGCTCCATGCGCCTGACCGCCTGCATGGCGCTTGGAACGTAGGGGTCCTCGGTTATCGTGGCGAGCACCAACAATTGTATCAGGCTCATCGTGTCCGAAGTCGCCTTCGCCCGCCTCATCGGATAGTGTTTCTTGAGCAGGAGAACCGTCTTCTTCAGTCTGTTTTGTCTCTGCTTAAAAGTCATTTGTGTCTTTGGACCTTCGGGGCCGTCTTCCTATTCTTCTGAAATCGAGGCCACCAGCAACCCGCGCGCCACACTGTTCAACGGGTCGGCGGCCCTGCGTATCTCTTTCACCTCTATAGGAAAGTCGCTTTTCTCGAACTCTTCGCGAAACACTTCCTCGAAGCCTTTTATCATCGTGGTACCGCCGCTGCATGCTATGACTATCGGCTCCGGGAAGGTCGGCAGCGAGCGCGAATGCTTGAACTCGTGCTTCAACACATCCAGAGTGTACGTGATGAGGTTCCTGTAGTATATCGCCACGGCCTCTTCAACGCGGTTGCGCGGGTTGGTCAGGTCCACTCCGCGTTCCTTTATGAAAGTTGCGCGGCTGACGGGTATTCCGGTCACGCGCGCCACGTTTTCGTCAATCCAGTCGCCCCCGCGGGAGATGCTGAAGGATATCGCCGGCACGGTCTTGTAGCACACGCAAACGTTAAAAAGCCCGCCGCCGCAGGAGATTCCTATGCCGGTGAAGTCCTCGTCGGCCAGTTCGCTGAACACTACCGCGTGGCCCTCTATCATATCCCGCGGCGTGTAGCCCAGCCGCCGCAGTATCCCCTGGAATATCCCCTTGTGATAAACCACGTTCATCTCCATGTCGACCGGTTCGGCCGGGATGGAGAAGTAGCATACATCGCCTTTCTCGCGCGGATGGCCCACGATGTTCTCCACCAGGACCTTTATCATGGGCAGGGCGTCGGTCTCGTCGGGGCTGATGAAGCCGTTCTTCATCGGGCGGCGCATGTTGCGGTTGAATATGTTGGCGAACTCGAACGCCGGGTCTCCCAGCACGCACAGCGCGCCGTCGCTCACCACGTAGTTGACGTCCAGTTTCGTCAGCATGTTTTTGGTGAAAGGATTGCTGACAATGTCCATGAAGGCGTTGCGTTGAGCGCGAATTATGGTTTCGCCGTCGGTTGTCCTGGCGGCGCACACCAGGTTGGCCGTGCCGATGTCCAGTCCCCTGCCCAGCGTCAGGCTCATCGGGACGAACTTCGAGGCGTCACCCTTAACCCCTGTCGCCCTTGATTCCTTGATTTCTTCCATCGATCGCATCTCCGGGTTTTGAATCTCGACTTACTTTCCTGCCGGCGCGTCGCGGTCCGCCGCTCCCATCTCCAGGTCATCGCGGTTTTCGTGAAATGATTTCAGTTTCTCCAGTGAGTCGTTTATGCTCTTGCCGCTTTGCTGGCGGACTTTCAGCGCGCCGAAGTTTGTCTCGGGCTCGTGCCGGAAAAGGCTGTCAAGCAATACTTCGCGCGGTTTTACGCGGAGGCGGGCAGACGGCTGCTGTGACTGTAAGGGCTCCATCTTCCGTGAAATCTTCTCCGACAGAGTCTCTTCAAGCCGTGACACCATCCGTTGCATCTCCTCAGCCTTTTCCCGGTTGCCTGTGTTCAGACCGTCTATCTCTTCGCGCAGAGAGGATATCTCGTCCCGGTACTGGGCGATAACCGCTTCGGTCTGCTTGAGGGTCTCCCTCCAGGCGGCGTCGGTCTTCTCATGCGGCCGCTCGCGCAGCGAGCGTATTTCCTCGGTTAGCAACCTTATCTGCTCGCGGTATTCCCGCATTTCCTTCTTGAGCGAATCCCGCTCCGCGCCGGCCGGCCGGCGGTTCTCCTCCTCCAGTTCGCGAACGCGCGCCTTCAGCGCCATGACCTCATCCTGGTAGCGCTCGATTGCGGGCCTCTGCGACGCGGCGCCGTTCTGGAATGACTTCGCCCGCTCCCGCTCCATGATGTCCCGCGTCTGCTCAAGCGCCGTGTTGAGGTCCTGCACGCGCGATTTCAGCCTCTCGATCGTGGGGAAGCAGTCCTTGTGCTGGGAGAGTTGGTCCTGGAGTGTTTGGGCCCGGCTGCGGAGTTCACGGTTTCTGTCCGCGAGTTCCCTTATTTTCCTTCCGGCCGCTCCCAGTATTTCATCCTTCTTCTCACGCAACATCTCTGCGGCCCGGCGGCGAATCATCTCTTCAATCTTTTGCGGCGACAGGACGTTTATCTTCCGGACCCCGCGCCTTCTCAGGTCGTCCAGGGACGTATCCGCGTCGCCCGATTCTTCCGCGGCCGCTTTCATATCCTTGCGAATCGGTTGGTCTTTTTGACCCATGTCCATCGTTCCCGTCAAAAGGCAACAGGGCCGCACATGCGCTCAGTGTATTGCGTGTCAGGCATCACGCCGGATACCGGATTCCACGCCGTATTCGTCATCCACCGTTCTTACACGTGCGCCCCTCTCTGGTTATCGCGGGGATTATAGCAAAATGGGCTATCAAGTCAATAACACAGGCACACCGGGCACGCTCAATCTTCGTTGCCATTTGTGTCCGGCGCCGGACCCGACAGTATCGGTGGGATGTCTTTTGCTATCTTATACGAGGCCTTCTTCAGGTGGCGCGAAGAGACCAGTTTGCCCAGGCTTTTCAGCATGTCGGGGGCAACCACCCCCTTGCTGGATACCAGCGGACGGTTGGCCAGGCGGCAATATTCGACCGTCTCCCTGCGAACGGCGGGGTGGTCCCATACGGCCCGCATGAAATCCACGGCGTTGGGGGTCTTTTCCCAGGCGTCGCGCATCTGCCGCACATAAGCGAGGGCGCTCTGCCGGTACTGCTCGTGGTTATTCGCTCGCATCTCCTCGGGCACGGGCTCGCCCATGATCGCCAGTGCGATGTAGGGTGATTCAAAGAATCCCTCCTGCAAGGACTGGATGGCGCGCCGGACATCACGTTTCATTATATGGCACAGCGCTGCGTCGTAATCCGTGCCGGGCGGGCACAGTCCCATTTCCGGGGGGAAACAGGCGAGCGCCTCGTCGGGCTTGCCGGCGAGCGTGTAGAGCCTGGCCATCTGGAACCTGGCCCAGGGTATGAAGGGTATCATGCTGTCCGGCACGGTTTCCAGGATTTTCAGGGCCTGGTCGTAATCGCCTTGCAGGACACATAATGCGCCCATGCTTTCGAACACGTGCATCAGGGATAATGCCTGGTAAATGTAGCGTATCATATCGTCCGGGGCGGACTGGTCCGGCGGCTGCGCTTCCGGCCTTGCCTTAAGCGCCTGCACCAGGTAATGCTCGGCCTTTTCCATGTGGCCGGACTGGATGGCGACCTCCGCCGTCAGGACGAGCGCCTCCCTGCAGCATCCGTCCAAGATAAGCGATTCATGTGCCAGGGACAGAGCATCCTCCAGGTTCTCCTGACACAGCAGGTCCCATGCCCTGAACATGACCTCGGCCGTTTTGCCCAGGGCTTCTCGGGAAGGGGTGCCTTTTCGATAGGCGCCCATGATAAAATCGCGGCAGGCGCTGCCGCGTGTCAAATACCTGAACTCGGGCAATTCTTTCTCCTCGGGAAGATAGTTGAAGGCTAAAGGGATAAGCCCAAACAGCGCTTGCGGGCGATTTGCCCGGAAATGTCGGGGCCGCCGCTTCTTCGTCCATCGGTCATGTATGGCGGATGCAACCGGACGACTCGGTTCCGGCAAAACCCTGCCCGCAAAACCAATTTTAGCACCCAACGGCACGTGGCGTCAAGTGACAGGATAGGGGAGGGAGCATGTAAGAATCTTGGAAAGGCCGCACCGGTGACTGTCACTAATTACCCGTTCGGACCCTGACGGGTTCTCGGGGCGAGGACCCGGGGCGGGCGGAATCTCGTGAGCCTGCCGAACGAGATTCGTAGATTACTCAAGTTGACTGACTTT
>QNCA01000216.1 GCA_003644325.1 Planctomycetota bacterium | reverse complement strand
CCCGATGACGGCCTGCTGGATGCGGTCCTGGCCGTCAACCTCGGCGACGGAGACCTCGAACCGGTTGCGCAACTTCTCTTTCAGGCTCTTGACCACGCGGCGCTTGTCCTTGAGGCTCTGTGCCCCGCGCAGCAGAAGAAACATTTCCAGAGTACCCACCAGCATGCGTTGCCTCCACGACTGTGAGTTGCGCACTATATCACATTACCCGTTCTTACTCCAGCGATTTCTCGCTGCGGGGAGCATGTAAGAATCCCGGGTGCTGCTTGGCACGGCGACAGCCACCATCTACGAGCCGGCCCCCGACAGGTCGGGGGGCTGCGCTCCGCCCGTTCCGGGTCCTCGCCCTGAGGACCCGTCAGGGTCCGAATGGGTAATTGGTGACAGTCACCGTTGCTTGCGCCTTGCATTGTGTCGGCATAGTACATAAAATAGACGGGTTCACATGCCATTCCGGGATTTTCATATCCAGAGGTTGAAATGCGCAAAGTTACAATCCTGTTCGTCGTTGTCTCTTGCGTGACCTGCGCCCTCGGCGCAGTCGCGGATGCGGCAAATGTGGAGTTCAAGGTCGTCGCTTTCAAGTCCATTGATACAGGACTTGTCGGGAACATAGCGGGCGCGGCGCCGCCGGTGCTGGTGCTCGTGGAGTCCGCCGAGGAGGCGGACAGGATAAGCGAGGATATCGCCGAGGCATATCCCGGCGCCAAGGGAACCTTCCGCGAGGCGCTGGGCGAGTACAAGGAGATGGACTTTGACCGATATACGTACGCCGCCATCTTCACCCGCCCGATTGACAATTACGCTTTGAAGGTGAACTCGGTCACGCATGAGCGGGACGAGAACCTTGTCACAATCAAGTTTTCGTACACCTGGGAGAGGCGGCAGTATTTTCGCGCGCCGAATTTGCGCATCTATTTCGCGGTGATACGGCTGCAAAAGACCGGCGCCGACATTGTGGCGGACTATGGCACCGAGCGGCTGCCGCTGGTGCTGAAGCCCGTGAAGATTGGCGCAATCCTGCCGGTGGCGAAAGAGCCGGAGAAGCGATTTGAGGTGTCGGCCTCGGGGATGATCGCCCTGAACGAGGCCGCGGAGCGCACAGGGGAGGGACCTTTTCTCTACGTCCTGCGCTCCGCGGGGGATATGGAGAAACTGGACGCGAAAATGAAATCGAAGTTCAGGAACGCGGACAAGAGCGTGGCGGATATCATCAGGGACGAGGCCGGGGCGGACTTCGGCAGGCGAATGTACCTGGTTCTCCTCAGCGCGCCGTGTGCCTCGGCGCTTATGGTGGTGAAGGACGCAAGGTACGATGATGATATGGCGCAGACGTTGGTGAGCATTGATTACAGGCGTATTCCGTCCGCGAAGGAGAGGCGTTCGAACCTCGCCTACACGGTCATAGCGTTGCCCCGGCGCGATACGGGGGTGGTGTTGCTGGTGAAGTCGGAGGGGGGTGAGCGCAGGGTGCTCGCCTCGTCCCTGGAAAAAAGGCGGACCGCCGAGGAAAAGCGGGAGGAGTATGACATCCGGCTGGAATCGGCCGACTTTACCATAGCGGATACGCTGGCCAGGTTGGGCGAGTGGTGTATGAAGAACGGTCTGTTCAATGAGGGCCGCAGGCACCTCTGTCGTGCGTTGAAGTTTAACCCGTTGAACGTGCGGGCTGCGCGGGCCCTGCGCGAACTGGCGATGCTTGAGGAACTGCAAAAGAAGCCGGCGACCGCGGCCGAGTACGCGCAGCGCGCCCTGGTGTACAAGGGCCTGGGACGCTTCAAGGATGCGACCGCCGACATCAAGGCGGCGCTTAAACTGGACGCGAATTGCGCGGAGGCGCATTACGCCGGGGGCGTGTACGAGATGTTCATGCGGAACCTGGCCGTCGCGTCGGAGAGCCTGAGCAAGGCGATAGAGATAGACCCGTCCCAGGCTCGGTATTTCGCTGCGCGTGCGCAGTGCCGGGCGATGATGGGCAAGTTCAAACCGGCGGAAAAGGATGTGGCGCTGGCATTGTCGCTCGAAGAGAACTCCGCGCAGGCGCTGAGCGCCCGCGCGACGATCTTTCTGGCGCGCGCCTCGCTCACCGATAACAGGGAGGAGGCAAGGAAACTCATCGTGCAGGCCAGAGACCTCTGGGCTAAGGCCATAGAAATCGAGCCGGATTCGGAAGAATACTATTCATATCGCGCACTGGCGTTCCTGAAACTCATGCCTTACGACAAGAAGAAGGAATACCTCGACAACGCATTCCACGACTGCATCAAATCACTGCAACTGAATCCATACCAGTACGAGCCGCATCTGCAACTGGCCAGTTACTACGTCTATAAGCAGGAGCCGCTGCACGCCGAGTCGAGCCTGAACCGGGCCGTGTCGGGCTTTCCAAACGTGGCCTACGTCTATGAGCAGCGCGGCCTGTTCTACCTGGCGGTGCGGGACAACGAAGCGGCCGTGAAGGATTTCGACAGGTTCATAGAGTTGGCTCCCGATGACGCCTCCGGTTACTTCAATCGCGCCAGGGCGAAGGCGGGCCAGTCAAAACTGATAGAAGCCCGGCGGGATTTTAACAAGGCTGTTGAACTGAACCCCCGCGAACCACGGTACTACTGGGAGAGGGGACTGTTTCACTACAACACCAGCAACATGGAAAGCGCCCTGAAGGATTTCAGAAAGGCGCTTGAGGTCGGAGTGCCGAACGCATCAGTCTATTACATGATAGCCCTGGTGCAGTTGCAGACGGATAAGTACGGCGCCGCCGTCGAGAGCCTGGAGAAATGCCTGGAGATGAACCCCGACAAAAAGATGCGCAAAGAAGTCCTCAAAAGACTGCAAGAGGCAAAGAAAAAGCGAAATGAAACCTAAAGCGGTAGACCCCTTTAGGTTTCGTTTGTCGATTCGGGGTTCAGTATGACGGTCATCTTCTGCATGTAGTGGTCGGAGAGATCCGTGGGTAATATGCGATAATCCATCACCTTTACTCGGCTGTTGACAAAGGCGTGGTCTATCGCAAGCAGCGGCAGGTATGAGGGCCATGAGTAATAGAAGCCGCTGCCGGCTACGTGGAATGCATTGCTCATTCGCTTTTCGACGCGGTCCAGGTAGGCGGAGTTCGGCGGGGTGTTGAAGTCGCCGCTGAGGATTAACGGCGTATCGTCGCCGAATTCATCTATGAATTCCGCCAGTGTCCGGTAAATCGCCTCTCTGTCGCCCCTGATGTGCGGGCGCGGATGAAAGACTATTATGTTCAGCGGCTTCCCGTTTATCTCCAGCGTGGCGCGGAGGAATCGCGCCCGGTTCACATCGACGTATTCATGCGAGAGGACCTTGCCCTTTGTCAGAATCGTGAGCGGCCCGACTATCTGTGCGACATGATAGCCGGGGAACTCCTTCAGCCAGACGCGCATCCCCCAGTGTGACTTCCAGACGTGGGCCTCGGCAAGCATGACAATGTCCGGGTCTTCGCGCTTGATGCGCTCGGAGACCCGGTCCCAGCCCGCCTGACCGCCCTGGATGTTCCACGTGACGACAGTCAGCGCTTTCGCGGTATTGCCGGGGTTGGCATGCGGTCTTGCGAAGTGAAACTCATCTGTCAGCACACAATAAGCAATCGCCGCCAACGCCATCCCTGACATGACAGCCACCCACATCCGCCGCCTCTGAACCAATTTCACTATTAGTGCGACTGCGCATGCCGCAGCGACCGGCATGGTCGGCGGGTAAAAGACGTAGCGCGTGGCGACGTAAAGGTCCCGCACGGTAAAGCGCACCCCGAGGTAAATCACGACTCCAAAGAGAATCACTTCAGGAATAAAACCCAGGGGCGCCAGAAGCCGGCGAACGATACCCTTTGCCCTTGTCAAGATTACACTCCCTTTAGTTTTCGTCTTCAGTTACTCCGGGACGGCCTCAGCAAAAGTAACAGTATCCCCTGCCGCGCGGAATAGTTCCAGAAAAAACTTCCGGGCAAAACACTCATATGGGTGTGCGAGCGACGGCGACTGTCACCATTACCCATTCGGACCCTGACGGGTCCTCAGGGCGAGGACCCGGAACGGGCGGAGCGCAGACGCTCTGAAGGAGCGGCCGGCTCGTAAATGGTGACTGTCACCTCGCGCTTGGACGGAGGAGACATGCTCGTTTGCGCGGGCGCTCGCCGGAAAAATCTAACTTGACACACGGCCGAATGTCGATAAGATATCGTCGAAAGAGATGGGTTGG
>QNCA01000215.1 GCA_003644325.1 Planctomycetota bacterium | reverse complement strand
GTCATCGAGGGCGGCCCGTTTCCCGTTCGCATCCGAGGCATCATCGACCGCGTGGACCGCAAGGGCGATGACCTGGTGGTCATCGACTACAAGAGCGGCGCGGCCCCGTCAAAGGCGGCATACCTTGACGGCTCCGACTTCCAGATTCCCCTTTACGCAATCGCCGTGAACGAACTCTTCGCGGATGAGGGAAAGGTCGCGGACGGTTTCTACTACCCGCTGAAATCGCTCCAGCGCTCCGGACGCCTTCAGCACGGGAAGCCCCCAATCCCCGAAATCTACGATACCGTCAGGCAACATGCCCTCAGACACGTGGCATCCATGTGCAGGGGAGAGTTTCCCCCCACGCCGAGGGGAAACCCCTGCGGGTACTGCCCGGCGCGCGACGCGTGCAGATACAGCGAAGCGCGCGCCGAGAGAAAGACTCCTACTGCAAGCGGTGACAGTCACCGAGGTTAACAAAAACTCAGCCAACTTGAGAATATTGGTGACTGCCACCGCGAGGAAAAGAATGAATCCGACTGAAAGCCAGAAGAAAGCGATAGAGATGCTGGACGCCGACGTGTGCGTGACCGCGGGCGCGGGCTCCGGCAAAACGCTGGTCCTGGCGCGGCGCTACATGGAGATTCTGCGGAGGGGCAGTGCCGGGGTCCCCGGCATCGTCGCCATAACGTTCACGGAAAAAGCCGCGCGCGAGATGCGCGACCGCATACGCGGCTATTGCGACGAGGAAATAAAGTCCGCCGGCGACCCGGAGGAACTCCGCAAGTGGCGGAGGCACAAGCGCGACCTGGAAGGCGCGCGCATATCCACCATACACGGATTCTGCAGCGGCATACTGCGCGAAAACCCCGTCGAGGCCGGCGTGGACCCCGCTTTCAGCGTAATAGACGAAAACGCCGCGACGATACTCGCCGCGCAGGTCGTTGACGGCGGCGTCGAGGCGCTGCTCAACGCCAAAGACAACAACATCCGGCGGGTCATAGATACCTACGGCGTCCGCACCGCGAAAAAAATCCTGCACGCCCTGCTCGGCAGGCTGGAAGACGCCGACAACGCGAGCCGCTTCCTGCAAGAACACGACAACCGGCAACTGCTCGAAATGTACAGGGAGCGCCTCGTCGAGGTCCAGGCGGAACTGGCGCGTCAACTCTCTTCGCGCAAAGACTGGCAAGAGCAAATCAACTTCCTGAAAAGTGTTTCCGACACAACGAAAGACGACAAGTTGGAACAGGCAAGGCTCCGTGTTCTTGAAGCAGATAAGGCGATACACTCCTCCACAAAGGATGCCGACATCGCTTCCGCGCTGCCGATGATGCTGACGGTCAACCTGCGCGGCGGAAGCGCAAAATACTGGCGCTCCAAAGAACTTATGGAAAAAGTAAAAGCCTCCATCGACTCATTGCGCGAGTCCGTGAAGGCGCACAAAAACATCGTCCTGACAGTTATCGAGGAAAGGGACGTCAAGAACATTCAACTGGCGCGAGACATCGCAACCGTGCACGCCTCGGTACTGGAGCGATACCGGCGGGCGAAGGACGAGGCCGGAGCGCTGACGTTCGAGGACCTGGAAATAAAGACGCGAAACCTCCTGGCCGGAAACGAAAGCGTCCGGCGGGAACTGCAAGAACACATACGCTTCATCCTGGTTGACGAATTCCAGGACATAAGCCCGATACAGCGCGACATCATCTGGCTGCTCGCGGGCAGGGGCGGCGTTGAGGGAGGACGAGGGGAAAGGGAAAGGCCCAACCTGTTCATCGTCGGCGACGACAAGCAGTCGATATACCGCTTCCGCGGCGCGGACGTGGAGGTGTTCACGAAGGCCCGCAAGGACATCGACAGGGAAGGACGGGTCGTACTCGACACAAATTTCAGAACGGTGGAACAGGGCGTGGAATTCGCCAACATCCTCTTCGGAGAGTTGATGCGCAAGGACCGCGCGACGCGGGATTATCACGCCGTCTATCAGGACATTGCGCCCTTCCGCGAGAGGCTCCCCGACGGACCCTTCACCGAGATCTTGCTCCTGACGTACGAAGAAAAGCAAAAACCCGGCGCGGACGAACTCCGGCTGATGGAGGCGCGCGCCGTCGCGCAAAAAATACGGGAGATGACCTCGTCCGGGCGGGCGCGCGTATTCGACGCGCAGGCGAAACAGTGGATAAAGCCGGAATTCAAACATATCGCGGTTATCTGCCGCAAACTCGCCCACAGGATTCACCTGTACGAGCGCGCGTTCCGGGAGGCGGACATACCCTACCACGTAACCGCGGGCAGCGACTTCTACGCGCGGCAGGAAGTGCGCGACGTGCTCAACATGCTGCGCGTCATCGACAACCCCCGCGACGACTACGCGCTCGCCGGCGCACTGCGCTCGCCGATGTTCGCCATGTCCGACGAGGCGCTCTACTGGCTGGCGACCATGGACGGTGATTCCTTCGCTGAGAAGTTCTACTCCGGCGGCGCTTGCAGCGACATGCCCGAAGAAGAGCGGGAGAAACTCGACTTCGCGCGCAAGGCCGTCCAACGGCTGCAATCGCTGAAGGACCGCCCGGCGCTGCCGCAAATCATCAAGCGCATACTGGATGTCACCGGCCTGGAAGCGGTCCTGGCCACGACGTTCAACGGCTCGCAGAAAATCGCAAACCTGCGGAAGATGATAGAGGTCGCCCGGAGTTTCGAGGCGAGCGGCATATTCTCGCTGCACGACTTCACCCGGTACATCAACGAGTTCCTCACGCAGGAGACGCGCGAATCGCAGGCGGCAATAGAGGAAGAAGAACGGAACGTCGTGCGGATTATGACCGTCCACAAGGCCAAGGGGCTGGAATTCCCCATCGTCATCATCCCCGACATCTGCCCGCTGCGGCAGGGCGGCGGCGACAAGGCAAGCATCGGCCTGAGCCGGGAATTCGGCCTGGTTGCGAGAATCCCCGAACGCGCCGGCAGCAAACCGTCGAACGGAATACACGAACTGTACAAGTTCGATGAAAAACTCAAGGACGATGCGGAATCGAAACGCCTGCTCTACGTGGCGACAACGCGGGCGAAGGACAGGCTGTTCCTCTCGGGCTGCATCGAAAAGGGCAAAGTCCCTCCGGGCTGGCTGGGTTATATCGCGGACGCCCTGTCGCTCGACACGGGGAACCCCGGGAACACAGGGAAAGAAGCGCCGCCATGCCTGAGCATTGTCGAGAAGGACGCGGCCGAATTCGCCCGGGGATCCCCTCGCCCGAAAGGTCGCGCCCCGGACATCAAGACAATCATCGAGATTATGCGGGAGGTCCGCCCGGAAGAAGCGCCCCCCGCCGCCGACACGCCCCGGTGGCGGCGTGTGAACGATATCCCGCCTTCGCTGGAAGACAAGCGGGCGTTCAACCCCACCGAACTCGTGGAGTACGCCCACTGCCCGCGGAAATACTATTACGAGTTCGTGTGCGGTTACCCGCAAATACGGGCGCGGACGGAAGATTCCGGCGCACTGCCGGGCGTGGTGGTGGGCACCGTGGCGCATAAACTGTTCGAGACGCTCCGGCCCCCGACCCGTCGGGGCGAGGAACAGATAGCGCAGGCAATCAGGGCGGAGGGCGAATTCACGGAGGCGGAACGAGGGGACCTCGCGAAGACGCTGCGGGGCTTCCTGGAGAAATTCGACGCTTCGCCCCTCTCCGGGGTACTGGCCGGAGCGCGCGAGACGTGGCGGGAGGCGCGCTTCGTCGCAAAGTGCGGCGACGCGCTGCTCGAAGGCAAGATGGACCTGATGTTCCGGGACGAAAAAGGCTCGCTGCACATCCTCGACTACAAGAGCGATTATGTACGCGGCGGGGATTTCGGCGAAAAGTTGCGGCGCTACCGGCTGCAGCTGGCGGCGTACGCGCTGGGGGCGAGGGCCGCCCTGGGCGAAGCGCCGAAGTCCGCGCGCCTCTACTTCCTCCGATACGGCGCGTCCGCCGGGCTGCCGATATCGGAGAAAGACATCGAGGAATTCGAGAGAGAGATAATGAAGGTGATTGCGGACATTCGCGCGAACCGGTTTGACCGCCTCGCTCCGGCCCCGTGCAGATGCGGCTACGAATGGCTGTGCAGGCAAGAACCGGTGACTGAAAGGTGACTGTCACTAATTACCCGTTCGGACCCTGACGGGTCCTCAGGGCGAGGACCCGGAACGGGCGGAATCTCGTGAGCCTGCCGAACGAGATTCGTAGATTACTCAAGTTGACC
>QNCA01000214.1 GCA_003644325.1 Planctomycetota bacterium | reverse complement strand
ATCAGGACCGGCCTCGACACATCCTCGACGGTGCACACCGGAACCCGGGAAATAATACTGGGCTGCTGCAAGGGTAAGAGCGCCGAGGGCAAGGTTTACATCGACGCCGTCAGGGCGCACAACACCTATATCGGCGTGGACCCCGGCGACCCTCGCGACTTCATCCGCGGGGTACACTTCGACTCCAGCGCATCGACAATTGACGATTTCCTCTACTTTGCGGAAAAGGCCGGCGCAACACCGGTAGTACAGACCGTGCTGTATCCGCCGGGAGATAACCGCGAGCATTTCACGCCGCAGTTCAGCGCGGACCTCGTCGAGTATATAAACGGCGAGGCGGACCCCGACTTCATCAACAAGGCCAAGCAACTCGACTTCACCCACAATACGCCTTCGGACAACTGGGCCAACCTGCGGGCCGCCCGCGGCCGCGTGGAACCTTACAACGTCCAATACTTCACCATGGGCAATGAGCCCTACTGGGCCGAAGAATGGCCGAAAGAGCAGCCGTCGCTTTACGCCGATGCGTGCTACGAACACGCCGTCAAGATGAAGGAGGTCGACCCCTCCATCAAGATAGGCGTGTTCATGTACGACGGCTCGGGGTGGGACCGCGCGGTCCTGACCAAGAACGAATACATACTGGACTGGGTATGCCTGCAACACGACTATTCGTACGAACCCGGCGTTAACCTGAGCGACCAGGTGCCGCGCCTGCTGGGCATATCCGCCGCCAGGTTCATCGGCACGGGCAAGCCCTTTCTTCGCCGGCACACAGAGGGCCGAACAAGGCTGCGACAATACCTGACCCACCGCGATGACCTCGATGAAATGATCACGTCGCAGGACGAGCACGGATTCAGCCTGATCTACCCGCCGGGAGCGGGCGCAGACCTAGGCTACGCCATATACAGGCTCGGCTACCGCCTGGAGACCATCGAGCAGGGCGGGCCGAACGCATGGGATTGCGACTGGCTGCTCATCAACGACCGCAAATACGTCTACGGCGTAATCGGCTCCGACTGCCTCAACCCCAGTTACTGGGCGTATCGTCTCTTCTATGAACATTTCGGCGCAAAGTATTTGAAGGTCAACACTTCATCGCCGGAGTACACCATTTTTTCTTACAGAACGGGCGCGGAACTTTACGAGACACCATATATTTCCGCGTACGCCAGTCTGAGCGAAGACGACTCGACGATGAAGATCATCGTCATCAACCGCAGCCCCGACCAGACCATAGATGTGAACTTCACGCTTCACGACTTTACCCCTTCGACCGGCAGCGCGCTCGTGTACAAACTCGGCGGCGGAGGCAAGGGAGTATTTGACACCAATCTCCAAGACCCGAACAACATAATCATACACGAATCCGAGATGGAGATAGACGGCAGCGAGTTCACCTACACCGCCGAACCGCTCTCCATAACCGCCATAGAGATAGAAAGATATGCCGCACCGTTCCTCTCCGCGAGATACCTGAGCAACGGGAACGTTGAAATGCGCTGGACGGCCGTGCCGTTTGCCACGTCCTACGCCTTGCAGTGGGGCGAGTCGGAACGGCATCCGCTCGGCGGCAGCCCGAAATACCCTGGCGGCGAAGTGGTCATCCCCTTTGGGACCAAACTGTACATGAAGATGGACCCGGGCGATTCACTTTACGCCGTCGTCACGGCGCGGTTCGCGGACGGCACTCAAACCGCCCTGTCGAACGTGGTTCATGTGCAGGTCATGGACAGGACGACCAACATCCGCACGCAGGTTATCGGCACCGCTCTGGTCATAAGGTGGGACGGCGTGCCCGGGGCGGCCGGTTACAAGATTTCCTGCGGTCCAACACCCGGGGGACCATACGGCTACAACATGGACGCGGGCAACCACACGATGCGGGTGATATATCCCGCAATGCGCGGAAGGATATACGTGGTCGTGACGCCCTACAATGAGGAAGGCGTCAGCGGCCCGCCCTCGGAGATCATTCCCGTGGACATGCCATAGAGCGTTGAACACATGCAAAACGGCGGAACGCACAAAGTGCGCTCCGCCGTTTTTATTGCTTGCTTCCTTCTCTGCACCGTGAGAGGAGCGAACGGCGACTGCCACCGTGTAACCGACAGGGCTTCCCTACTCAGGCGTGCAAGCCTCAGGCGGATGCCCCCCAAGATTCTTCTCTTCCGCGGCGGGAAATGCGGTTTAATCCTTACGCCAGGCGCAGGCCGCGTGCGGCTGCATGGTCGAACGCGCGGCGGAACTCGTCCGGCTCGAGCGGGCGGTTTATCTCGGGATGCCTGTAGGCTTCGCCGCACGGACGATACTGCTCCATTACGTTCACGTAAGCGTTGGGCGAAATCTCGTCGGCAATGAAGTCCACGACGCGCTTGCTGTCTTCCAGACCCCCGGGCATCACCAGGTGGCGTATCAACAGCCCGCGCGTCGCAATGCCGTCGTCGCCTATCTCCAGGTCCCCCACCTGCCGCTGCATCTCCTTGAGCGCGGCCTTTGCCACTTCCGGATAATCCGGCGCGGTGCAATACCTCTGCGCCATATCGCTCGAGGCGAACTTGAAGTCCGGCATGTAAATCTCCACGAAGCCCTCGAGCAGGCGCAATGTCTCCACGGATTCGTAGCCGCCGCAGTTATAGACAACGGGCACCCCCAGACCTTCCCGCTGCGCGGCGTGGACGGCCTCCATCACCTGCGGCGCGTAGTGAGTGGGCGTGACGAAATTGATATTGTGGCAGCCTATCTGCTGCAGGCGCAACATGGCGTGAACCAGGCCCTCGGTACCGACCTGCCGCCCGTTTGCGTGGTGACTGATGTCGTAGTTCTGGCAGAAGGCGCACCGCAGACTGCACCCGCACAGGAATATCGTGCCGGAGCCGTTGTGTCCCACCAGCGGCGGCTCCTCGCCGAAGTGCGGCGAGATGCTCGACACGACCACGTCAGCCGTCATCCCGCAATATCCCCTCTCTCCCGCGGCACGGTCCACGCCGCAGCCGCGCGGGCAGATCGAACACGCCTTCAACATCTCCTTCGCCGCGCTGATTTTCTCCGCCTGTGTCTGCATGGTGTCACGATTCTACCATCCCCCACCGACATCTGCAATCACCGGGGGCGTGGTCCGAACGGGTCTGATGCCTTGCGTGAAGGAAACGCAGGAACAAGAGGAGCCGGCCGTGTCCGGGGGTAAAAAGAACATTACCCGCCGGGCAAGCGCGGCATGTGCCCCATGTGCGGTGGCGCAACGGGACTTTATTTCGCTGAATTCCTCCGCATAACGCCCCGCCAGCCGGGTGGAGCGGATGATAAGCAGGTTCTCGAAGTTGCGCTTCCCGGCGCTCTCGGTCCAGTTGTAACTGCCGGTGATGACGAGACGCCGGTCGATGACGGCGAACTTGTTGTGCATCAATCCGCTGACAGAGTCGAAATGCACCTCGACGCCGTTCTCGACCAGGTAGGCGCTCTTCCGCCCGTTCGCGCCGCTGCCTTCGCGGATGCGCTGGCCCTCGTCGAGGATGACGCAGACGCGAACGCCGCGCTCCCTTGCCCGCACGAGCGCACGCGCCAGGCCCGCGGAAGTGAACGAGTACATCGCGACGAGGATTTCCTGCCCTGCTCCATCGATCTCCGTGACAACCGCCTCCTCCGCGCCGCCATGCGGCGAGAAGAAAGGCGCCAGGTATTCGTCTCGCGTCTCACCGCAGGAAGGCCGCCCCGCGGCACGCTCCGAGAAGGCGGCATCTCGAATACCGCCCGCATTCAGCGCCAGCAGGCAAGCCAGCGCCGCCGGCAGCATAAACAGCAATAACCGCTTGCCTTTTACCTTCATGTCCTATCTCCAATCGCAAAATTCCGCAACAATGCCCCTGCAACAAGGACTCGAAAACAAGGTCATAACCTCTATCGTCATATCCGAACAGATGCCTTAAGTATAACCGAACATAGCCCAAAGGTCAAGACAAACAAAGAGAATCTCGGCGAGATAAAAAAAATAGGGCAGGTGCAATACTGTCCGGCGCGGGGTTTGCCGTTGGGGTGCGAGCGTGAGTCCGGCGGCTGGCAGAAGGGTGTATGCGGGTGTTCTTTGAAATGAGAAAGGTATGGACGGCGAGGCCTGGACATACTTCCCCCTCTTCCGCATGAGGGTGTCTTTGTCCCCTGGGATTCTCAGCCCTGCTGGATTGCTGCGCGCCTCTGCGTTGCGAGAAATGCCGTGAGCTCTTCCT
>QNCA01000213.1 GCA_003644325.1 Planctomycetota bacterium | reverse complement strand
TGGACATGGTGGCGTTTTTCCGTTTCCAGTTGCTTTACGTTCTGGGGGGTGGGCTTGAGCGCAAAATTCTTCGGAAAGAGATAGTTCCGGGCGTAGCCGTCGGCCACTTCCACTATCTCGCCGCGCTTCCCGACGTTCTCGATATTCTTTCTAAGCAGGATTTTCATTGCTCTCCTCGGTGTTGTCGTTTTTCTTTCAGCCGACGTAGGGCATCAGTCCGAGAAAGCGCGCCTTCTTGACGGCGGACTTTGCGCTATGCTGGTGGCGGGCGCAGTTGCCGGACCTCTTCCGCGAGTGTAGTTTCCCATGGCCGGTGGTCAGCTTGGACAGCGTCGCCACGTCCTTGTAATCGATTTCCTCGATGCGCGCCCTGCAAAAACGGCATCTGTTCTGTTCGCTGTAGCGCCGTTTACGTTTCTTTGCCACGGTTCTCCTCCAGAATGCTGATTCTCGTAGTGCTCCGGTTACGGTACATGATGCGCCGCCGCGCTGTCACATCGTCGCTCCGGCGCCTTGACACGTTGACGCTCAAAAAGGTATCTCGGAGTCGGGCGTCTCGTCCGGTCCGCCGGACCGGGGTTCCGCCGCCTTGCCCTTGTTGCCGGGAGCGCCGCGGCTGTCGAGGTACTGCACGTTGTTGGCGACCACCTTCAGTTTGCTGCGTTTGTCTCCCGTGTTCTTGTCTTCCCAGGTGTCCATGCGCAGGTAGCCTTCGATAAACACCTGCCGGCCTTTGCTCAGGTACTCGGTGGCGTTTTCGGCCTGTTTGCCCCAGACGGTCACATCCACAAAGCACGTCTCCTCCTGTCGTGACTCGTCCTGACCCTTGTAGTAACGGTTCACTGCCACGCCCAGGTCCGTCACCGCCGCACCCGACTGGGTGTAGCGCAACTGCGGGTCGCGCGTCAGCCGCCCAATCAGCATCACCTTGTTTAGGTTGCCCATCGCATCATCTCCCGATTTGTCAGGTATCCAGCGGCCGGGTTTTACTCTCCGGTCGATTCCTTCTCCGGTTCTTTCCCGGCGGCCTCCGGCGCCGGCTCGGTCTGCTCTTCTCCCGGCGTTGCTTCCGCAGGCTCGGCGTCGGCTTGTTCACCTTCCGCCTTTTCCTCGGACGGTTCTCCTTCGCCTTCGGATGGCTCTTCCTTTTCGGCTTCCGCCGTCTTTTCCGCCTCCTTTGCGGCCGCGGGTTCTGCGGCTTCCGCCCCGGCCGAGCGGCGCGTCGCCGCTTCGGGTGTCTCTTCCACCAGGAACTGCATCCGGCCGGTATCGACCGTTATCAGATGCCGCAACACCAGTTCGCTCAGTTGCAGGTCATGGCGCAGCGGGGCAATGGAGGACGGCTCGGCGTTGAAGTGTCCCAATATGTACGTAGCCTTCTTGCGCTTCTTGATGGGGTAGGCCAGTTTCAGGTCGTTCCACTTCTCCAGGTCCAGTATTTCCGCGTTGTGCTTCTCCAGGTGGGATCGGATGTGGCCGATGACCTCGTCCCATTTCTTGTTGCTTACTTCCTGGTCAACCAGGAACATGCCTTCGTATTTTTTCTTCAAGTTGTCTCTCCATAATGATTGCTATGCCTGTTCGTCCGCGGACAGAGGCGCGTTGAATTTGTTCATGGCTGCTTCCATGCCCTCTGCGGCCCATGTCTCCACCGCGTCGGCGGCGGTCTGCACCGCCCGGTCCATGAGGTCCGCCTCGTCGCCACGGAACCTGCTCAATACATGATTCGCGCCGTTGCCGGGGGGAGGGCCTATGCCGATTCTCAGTCGGGGGAACTCGTCCGTATGTACCGCCTCTGCTATTGATTTCAGCCCGTTATGCCCGCCGCTGGCGCCTCCTCGCCGCAGGCGAATCTTCCCCGGCACAAGGTTCATGTCGTCACAGATGACCAGGAAGTCCTCCAGATCCAGGTCGTAATAACTCAACGCCGCGGCCGCGGCAAGTCCCGATAGATTCACGTACGTGACCGGTTTGACCAGGATGACCTTCTCCTGCGCGATGCGGACCTCGGCGGTAATCGCTCGAAAGCGTGACTTCCCGCCGCTCACGCCGCTGCGCCGGGCCAGAACGTCGATTACCATGTAACCGACGTTATGCCGGGTGCCCTGATACTCCCTGCCCGGGTTGCCGATTCCCAGCACGATTTTCATATCTGGCTCAATCCGGGACCGCTACTTCTTTTTGGACTCCGCTTCCTCTTCTTCCTTGCGTTCCGTCAACACCTCGGGTTCGGCGCCGGCTTCCTCGATAACGGCTTCTTCCCCCTCCACGGGCTTGACCGGCGGCAATACGCGAACCACCACCTCGCTCGGGTCATTCAGATATGTCACGCCCGGCATCTGCGGAAGGTCTTTCACGTGAACGACAGCGTCAACGTCGAGTTCACGGGCCATCACCAAAATTTCGTCGGGGATGTCGCCGGGCAGGCATTCCACTTCTACCTCTTTCAGGCTGTGTTCGAGGATGCCGCCGTGCGTTACACCCACGGGGTGCCCGACCAGTTCCACGGGAACCGTTACGGTTATCTTCTCGTCCATCGTGACCCGTGCGAAGTCCACGTGAATCACGCGGTCCCCGAAAGCGTCATACTGGATGTCCTTTATCAGTGCGCGTTCGCTGCCGTCATCCATCTGGAGTTCGACCATATGCCGCCCGTGCCGCAGCAGCGCCAGCAGGTCGTCCTTCGGCACGGAGACGGGTTTGGGTTCCGTCTTGTGGCCGTAAACGATAGCGGGTATTAATCCTTTCTCTCTCAGCCTGCGCACGCGGTGTGTCCCCTTCTCCGTGCGCGTGTTCGCCGTGATTTTTCCCACGTCCATGTTTTGTATCCTGCTCCTGTGAAGTGTCAGCGTCGTTTCTTTTTCTTTTTTTCCGTCTTCTTTTTCTTGAGAGGCCTTGCGGGCACGCCCACCACCACGCCTCCGTCCGGCACGTCGTGCGCGCGCGTCACCACCGCGCCCGCGCCGGTTACGGCGTTCTTGCCCACCTTCACCGGCGCCACGAGCACCGAACCGCTGCCCACGAACGCCCCCCTGCCTATGACCGTCAGGTGTTTCTTGCGGCCGTCATAGTTCGCCACTATCGTTCCCGCGCCTATGTTCGCGTCGGCGCCGATTTTTACGTCGCCCAGGTAACTCAGGTGCTTCGCCTTCGTGTTCCTGCCGATGAGCCCCTTTTTTACCTCGGTGAAATTGCCCACCTCGGCGCCGTCCTCCATTACCGTGCCGACACGCAGGTGCGTAAACGGCCCGACCTCGCAGCCGCGCCCAACCCTCACGCCGGCGTTGATAACCGTGTAGGGCAATATCACCGTGTCCCGGCCTATCTCGACGTCGCGTTCGATGTACGTGTTCTCCGGGTCCACTATCGTTACTCCCTCTTCCATGAACCGCTCGATTATGCGCATGCGCATAATCCGGCCGACCTCGGCGAGTTGCGCGCGCGAATTTATCCCCAAGACCTCCCGCCCATCCTCGACCGTAAAGGCGGCGACCTTCTTGCGCCTCCGCTTCAGGAGCGTCACCACGTCCGTCAGGTAATACTCCCCCTGGGCGTTGTCGCTTTTCAATTCCCTAATAATTCCGAACAGGCTCGCGCCCCGGAAGACCATAATGCCGGAGTTTATCTCCTTTATCTTCAGTTGGGCCTTTGTGGCGTCCTTGTGCTCGACGATAGCGCTCACCGCGCCGCGCCCGTCGCGGATTATCCTGCCATAGCCCGCCGGGTCGTTCAACTCCGCGGTGAGTATCGTGCAGTCGGCCTTTGCCCGACGATGCGCCCGCAGGAGCAGGTTGACCGTTTCCGCCGTGAGCAGCGGCACGTCGCCGGGGAGAACGAGCACCTCGCCGGTGAACCCTTGATACTTCGCCGCCGCGGTCATCACCGCGTGCCCGGTGCCCAGTTGCTCCTTCTGGCGTATCCAGTCTATCTTTTTACCGGCGAACTCCTTTTGCACCCGCGCGTGCCCGTATCCGACGACCACGCGTATCGGGTTCAGACTGCACGCGCGTGCCGTCTCCAGCACATACCCGAGCATCGGCGCGCCGCAGACCATGTGCAGAACCTTGGGCATGTCGGACTTCATCCGAATGCCCTTGCCCGCGGCCAGTATCAAGGCGCTTGTTTCTTTCTGGGCCAACAGCAACTCCGCAGCACCGCCGGTCTTTGGAAACGAGTATGATATTGACGGCCCGCCCGCGTGTCAACGAAAAAATCGCCGAGGGTGGGAAGGATAATGTC
>QNCA01000212.1 GCA_003644325.1 Planctomycetota bacterium | reverse complement strand
GTGCTGCTGGAGGCGGGCGAGATGCTGAAGGGCGGCAGGTTCCGGATAGTGGTCTTCGCCGGGACCGACCTGCCCGGCTCGCGGGAATACGTGGACGGTCTCGGGAACCTGATGTCGCACGAGCACGTTTCATGGCGGGGCACGTTTCCCTTCGACAAGATTGCGCAGGCCTACGCGGAGTTCGACGTCCTGGTGGTGCCGTCGCTATGGTACGAAAATTCTCCGCTTGTCCTGCTGTACGCGCGGGAGTCGCGCACGCCGCTTATCGTGAGCAATTTCGGCGGGCTGACCGAGTCCGTGCGCGAGGGCGAGACCGGCCTCATCTTTGAGCCCGGAAACGCAAAGGCGCTTGCCGGGGCGATGAAGCGCTTCATCGAATCGCCCGCCCTGTGCGCCGAGATGGCCGAAAAGATTAAGCCGCCGCCAAGCAGCGACGAGCATGCCGAACGCATCGTGAAAATATACAACGGACTGACGCGATGAGAATAGCCCACGTCATACACGGCTTCCCCCCGGACTCGACGGCCGGCTCGGAGGTATATACATACAAACTGGCGCTCGAGCAGAGCCGCGAGAACGACGTTGCCGTCTTCTGCCGCATCGGCGACCGGGAGAGGAAGGAGTATGCGCTGACGCGCGGAAGGCGGGAAGGCCTGGATGTATGGCGCGTCAACAACACCCTGAGAAGATGCAACTCCTTCGAAGAGACGTACACGAATCCGCCCGTGCTCGAGAGATTCAAGAAGTTTCTCGAAGAGGCGCGTCCCGACATTGTGCACATCGGGCACCTGACGCTGCTCTCGACGCTCATCGTCGATGAACTGAGACGGCGCGGCATACCCGCCCTGATGACGCTGCACGACTACTGGCTGCTCTGCCCGCGCGGGCAGTTGCTCCGCGACGACCTTGAAGTGTGCGAGAATCCGGAGACCGCGCCGTGCGAGGAATGCCAGAAACTGCAACTCGCCGTCAGCGGCACCTCGCGGGCGGCGCACAACCTCTACGTGAAGTTTTCCGAAACCCTGGGAATCGACCTTGCGTTTCTGAAAAAGCCGCTGCGCAGGGTCTATCTGGCGATGAACCGCGGAAGGGACGCCCTTCAAGGGAACGACGCCCTCGCGGAACACATGCGGGTGCGCCGCGAGCACATGCGCGCGCTCTGCGAAAAGATAGACCTCTTCGTCGCGCCGTCGAAATTCCTGCGCAAACAGTTTCTCAACTTCGGCGTCGCGCCCGAAAAGATCGAATACTCGGACTACGGCTTCGACACGGCGCCGTTCAAACGTTTCAGGAGAAAACCGTCGACGGCGGTCCGCTTCGGCTTCATAGGGTCGCTCATCCCGTCGAAGGGGGTGCACGTGCTGCTGCGGGCGTTTCGTGATTTGAAGATGGAGAACGCCGTGCTGAGCGTCTTCGGGGATTTCGCGCCGTACTATGAGCACGAGAACTACGAGAAAGAAATCCGCGAACTCGCCGACGCTCCGCGCATTCACCTGCGCGGCCGCTACGACAACGACCGCGTGGCCGAGGTCTTCGCGGAGATCGACGCGCTGATAGTCCCGTCGATATGGTATGAGAACTCGCCTCTGGCGATACACGAGGCGTTCCTGTCGCGCACGCCGGTAATTACATCGGACGCCGGCGGCATGGCGGAACTCGTGGAGCACGAAAAGTCGGGCCTGCTGTTCGAGATGGGCGACAGCGTCTCGCTGCGCGAGGCAATGGCACGAGTCGCGGAGGAGGGCGGGCTGCTGGAGCGGCTGCGCAAAGGCATCCCCCGCGTCAAAACTATACAGGAAGACGCGGAGGAGATGATGCGGCGATATCGCAGGTTTGTCCGAGAGGACATCATGTGATAGAATCCGGCTTTGGGACGGCAAGGGCAAACGCGATGAATACAGTGATTATAACATCTTCCGGAGCGACATCGGTGGCGGGCCTGGCGGCGGCGCTGAAGGAGCGTTCGGGCGGCGCGCCCGCGCTCAGCCCGCCGGGAGCGGCGCCGGAGGCTTTTCAGGCGGGGACGCTGCATGTCCTGTCGGCGGATGACCTGACGGAGGGCGACGCGGACAAGGCGAACAGCGCGAGCGCGCGGATAGTGGTTGACGCGCACGACCTCTATCGCTTCTGCCTGCGCGGACAGATGCTCAAGTGCAACCGAACGTTCTGCTCCGGCGCGGCGCGGCGATACGGAGAAGCCAACTGCTTCGCGTTCGACTTCAACGTCAAGCCGGGCACAAAACCCGCGGGCGTCTTCAAGAAAATCCTGCCCGAAAAAAAATCAGAGCGCGCCGCCTTGCTCGCGACATGCGAACTGAACACACGCGAGAAATTTTGCAACGCACATCACGAAAATTTGGCGGCGGACCTGAAATCAAGGCGGCAAAACCTGGTCCGCCTCATCTCGAAAACGGATCTCATCCTGTGCGCCAACGACGTGGTAACACAGGGCCTGAAGGACTTCGGCCTGGGCGGCAAGCAGGTGTACACGGACGACGGCATGTTCGACCTGGAAGGGAACGTGAACGGAGACGCGCTGGAGAAGCGCGCCGACGTGATAGTCCGCGCCGGCGAGCACGCGCGGAACCTGCCGCGCCCGGCAAAGTGGCAGGTGGAGCGCGAGAATTCCATCCTGATGATGCAGGACATCATCGGGCAGAGAACCGTGTGGGAGAGCAGGCCGTCGCACATCGAACTGTCGACGAACAATCTGTGCAACCTGCGCTGTGTAATGTGCAGCCCGGAGACGCGCCCGACGAAACAGTCGCTGAGCGAGGAAGAGACCCGGCATATATGCGGGCAGATATTCCCGACGGCCAGTCTGCTGACGCCGTCGGCGGGCAGCGAGCCGCTGCTGGGCGACTTCGAACTGATTACCGGGCTGGCGGACAGGTACGAAGTCGAGTTGAACGTCATAACGAACGGCACCCTGCTGACGCCGGAACGCTACGAGATGATGCGAAAGAGGCTGGGGCGGCTGCAGATTTCGTTCGATGCGTGCGACAGGGAGACCTACGAGAAGATACGCGTGGGAGCGAAGTTCGAGAAGGTCGTGGAGAACATACGCAAAGCGGCGGAACTCACCGCGGCGGACAACATCGAGTTGATGACCAGCGCGGTCGTGATGAAGATCAATTACGACAGGATGGCGGAGTACGTGGAGTTCGTCGCGGACCTGGGCGTGAACACGGTGGCGCTGCAGAGGCTGCTGATAAACTTTGAGGCACTGAAGGAGTGGGACGCATTCGGCAACGTGCCGGATGATGAGATACGGGCACAGGTGGACCGGGCGGTCGAGGCGGCAAAGCGCTGCAGGATAAACCTGCACGTGGGCCTGGGCACGCCGCGCGTCCATCAATACGGGAAGAAGGACTTCAAGTTATTCAAACTGAACTACCTGCCGGAAGAAATTATCAGGCGCTACCCGTCCGTCTGCTACCAGTCGGCGATGTACCTGAAGGTTGAGCCGGACGGTTCCGTCTTCCCGTGCTGTGTCGCGCCGCCGGAATTGAACATGGGCAGCCTTAAGGAAAAATCGTTCGAGGAAATCTGGAACGGCAGAAAATATCAGCAACTTCGCAGGGAGATGTTCACGGGCAAGTATCGCAGGGTTTGCCGGGAGTGCCCGCTGCTCACAATGTACTCCGAAGGCCCCCGCGTCATTCAATAGATTACGTGGAATACGCCATGCCCGACCCGCCGGTCTGTGTCATTGTCGTCAACTGGAACCGGTGCGAGGACACGCTGGAATGCCTTGCATCGTTGGAATCTTCGTCGTACGAAAAGACGAGAGTGCTCGTGGTTGACAACGGTTCCACCGACGGTTCGCCTCAAAGAATCCGCGAGAAATTCCCGAAGATAGAGATACTGGAACTGCCGGAGAACAAAGGCTTCGCCGGCGGCAACAACGCGGCCTTTCGGCATCTGCGGGATACGGGCGCCGGGTATTTCTTTCTGTTGAACAACGATGCGGTCGTCGCGGCGGACGCGATAGCGATGCTGGTGGCGGCGGCGGAGAGCGCGCCGGACATCGGCGTGGTCGGCGCGAAGGTTCTCTTTGCGGACGACCCGATGACGCTTGAGTCGGTCGGTGTCGCGGTGAACATGCGCACGGGACGGGTTCGGCAGATAGGGTACGGCGAGAAGGACACGGGGCAGTACTCCGAGTTATGCAGGCGCGACGCGGTGAACGGATGCGCCATGTTGATACGCGCTTCGCTCGTTGAAAACGCAGGGCCGCTGGACGAGGAGTACT
>QNCA01000211.1 GCA_003644325.1 Planctomycetota bacterium | reverse complement strand
GGTCTCAAACTTTTTTGGGAAAAATCGTCGGAAAATGCCGCTCAGGAGCGTAACGCTGGGAAATGAATGCAGTTAGAGGGCGAAAAAAACTTTCGGTTGAAATATCGAGGACTGCCATTTTGGCACCTTTTCCCCAAAAAGAGGGGTATCCCCCATCGTTCACTGGGGTTATGCAGCACCGCACCCGCACACAGACAGATTGCCCCGCATTTCCCCACCACCGCCCGCCCTACCGCAGCCACCCAAAAAATAGGACCTGGTCCCATTTCTTAAGGGTCTGTCCCCTTTTTATCTCCATGTGGCACAAGCAATAAAGTGGAAATGAAAAATAGGACCTGACCCTATTTTTTCAGGGGCAAAGGGCAAGGGCGTGGTTCAAGACGATTTCAGCCTGGCGAACACCCTCGCGGCGGCTTCGATGGTGCGGTCTATGTCTTCGTCGCTGTGCGCCGCCGAGACGAACATAGCCTCGAACTGGCTCGGCGCCAGGTAGATGCCTTCCTCCAGCATCATGGTGAAATAGCGCGCGTACCTCTCCGCGTCCGCTTCCCCGGCCGAGCGGTAATCCTTGACCGCCTCTCCCGTGAAAAACGTGCAGAGCATCGAGCCGACCCTGTTGATGCAGCAGGCCACACCCGACTTCTTCGCGACATCCTTGAGGCCCTCTTCCAGTCGTGCCGCCTTTGTCTCAAGGCCTTCATAGAAGCCGGGCTCCCGCAGTTTCTTCAGCGTGGCAATGCCCGCGGCCATCGCCGGGGGATTGCCGGACAGCGTCCCGGCCTGATATACGCTGCCCACCGGACTCACGCGGTCCATGATATGCGGCACGCCGCCATAAGCGCCCACCGGCAGGCCCCCGCCGATTATCTTGCCCAGCGTCGTCAGGTCCGGCTGGATGTTGTAGCGTTCCTGCGCGCCGCCCGGGCCCAGCCGGAAGCCGGTTATCACTTCGTCGAATATCAGCACGATGCCTTCCCGGACGGTGACCTCCCGCAGGCCTTCCAGGAAGCCCGGCTCCGGCGGCACCACGCCCATGTTCCCCGCGACCGGCTCGACGATGGCGCAGGCGATATCTCCGCGAAACTTTTCCACGGCCTTTCTGAAAGAGTCAATATCGTTGTACGGCACCGATACCGTGTTCTTCGCAAAGTCCCGTGGGACACCCGGGCTGGTGGGATGGCCGAACGTCGTCGGGCCGGAGCCGGCCTTCACCAGCAGGCCGTCCACGTGGCCGTGGTAGCAGCCGTCGAACTTAATCACCAGGTCGCGCGACGTGTAACCGCGTGCCAGGCGGATGGCGCTCATCGTCGCCTCCGTGCCGGAGTTGACCATGCGCACCTTGCGGATTGAGGGGACCATCTCGACGATGAGGCCGGCGAGTTCCGTCTCGAGCCGGGTCGGCGCCCCGAAGGAGGCTCCGCATTGCAGCGCTTTCCCGACCGCCTGCAGGACGTCCGCGTCGCAGTGGCCCAGGATGAGCGGCCCCCAGGAGCAGACATAGTCGATGTATTCGTTGCCGTCGATGTCGATGATGCGGCTGCCCGAGGCGCGGTCTATGAACAGTGGATTGCCGCCGACCGCGCCGAACGCGCGCACGGGACTGTTAACGCCCCCGGGCAGATATTTCCGCGCCTCTTCGAACGCCGCTATGGATTTTTCTCTCTTCAACGTCACTTCACAATTCTTGCGGTGACTGTCACTAAGGAACATGAAAGGTGACAGTCACCATCTACGAGCTGCCCCCTCCCGACCCATGCAGGCCCGTACGGGGCAGGTCGGGGGGCTGCGCTCCGCCCGTTCCGGGTCCTCACCCTGAGGGCCCGTCAGGGTCCGAATGGGTAATGGTGACAGCCACCTTTCGGTCGCCTTTCCGGCGAAAACCCGGTCAACTTGAAAGCATACGTTGAATTTCAGGAGCCCAGCGCGGCCAGGTTTTCTTCGATGATGCGTTTCTGTTCAAGCAATTCTTCCTTCTTGCGCCTTGCCTGTTCTACAACCTCGGGTTTTGCGCGTTCGACGAAGTTCTTGTTTTGCAATTTTTTTTCCGCGGACGCCAGATATTTTTCCACTTCCGTTTTGTGCTTCTCCAGTTTTTTTCTTTCCGCCGCCGCGTTCGTCTCGTCCAGAAGCACAAACACTTGCGTGTCCCCGACGACCTCCACCACGCACAGGCTTGGTCTTTCCAAGTTTGCGCCGACCTTGATTTTTCCGACTCCCGCCATGCTGCGGAAGTAGTCCTGGTTTTTTTTCACCATCTCGGCGTGCCTGTCATCAGCGGCGGAAATTGTTACGTCTATCGGCCTGCGCTCCGGGAGGTTAAGGTTCGCGCGGATATTGCGGATGCTGCGGGTGATATCGATCAGAGTCGAGAAGGCATCTTCCACCTCTTCCGATATCAGCGATTCGTCGCATTTCGGCCAGGGCGCCAGCATGATAGTCTCGCCTTCGTCCCTGTTCTTGCAGACCTTGCCCAGCATCCGCCACAGTTCCTCGGTAATATAGGGGATCATCGGATGAAGCATTTTCAGGCAGCCGTCCAGGACGTGCGCGAGGACGCCGCGCGTCAGATGGGCGCGTTCTTCGTCTTCGCCGTTCAGGTCGGGCTTGGCCAGTTCCACGTACCAGTCGCAGAACGAATGCCACACGAAGTCGTAGAGCAGGTTCGCGGTGTCGGCGTATCTGTATTTTTCCAGTGATTCCGTGCACTTTTTTATAGTCGAGTTGAACGCGCTGATAATCCAGCGGTCTTTGATGTCCGCAATCCGGGACGGGTCGAAGGAATAGTCGCCTTCGGGGATGTTCATGAGTACGAAGCGCGCAGCGTTCCACAACTTGTTGTTGAAGTTGCGGCCCATCTCGAACCGTGTCGGCGACAGACGTATATTCTGGCCCTCGGTCGCCAGCAGCGCCATGGTAAAGCGCACCGCGTCCGCGCCGTACTTTTCTATCATCTCGATGGGGTCGATGATGTTGCCGCGGCTCTTGTCCATCTTTGCGCCGACCTCGTCCATAATCAGGCCGTGGATGTAAACGTCGCTGAACGGCTTCCGGCCCGTGAACTCCAGCCCGGCCATTATCATCCGCGCCACCCAGAAGAAAATGATGTCGTGGCCGGTTATCAGGGCGCTTGTGGGGTAGAAATACTTGAAGTCTTCCGTTTCCTCGGGCCAGCCCAGGGTCGAGAAGGGCCACAGCCACGAGGAGAACCAGGTATCGAGGACGTCCTCGTCCCGGCGCAGGTTCGTGCCGCCGCACTTGCATTTTTCCGGCGCTTCGCGCGCGACGGTTATCTCGCCGCACTGCTCGCAATGCCATGCCGGTATGCGATGGCCCCACCACAACTGCCGCGATATGGGCCAGTCGCGGATGTTCTCCAGCCAGTTGAAATAAACCTTTTCCCAGCGCGAAGGGATAATGCGGATGTCGCCCTTCCGCACCGCATCCAGCGCGGGCTCCGCCAGCGGCTTCATCTTCACGAACCACTGGTCCGAAAGGTATGGCTCTATGATGTTCTTGCAACGGTAGCAGATACCGACGTTGTTCGTGTAGTCCTCGGTTTTTTCAAGCAGGCCGAGTTTTTCCAGTTCCTCGATAAATTTTGAGCGGCACTCGAATCTGTCCATGCCTTCGTAGTGCAGGGCGTTTTCGTTCATGACGCCCTGTTCGTCGATGACGACGGGGGCGGGCAGGTTGTGTCTCCGGCCGATGAGGAAGTCCGTTTGATCGTGAGCAGGCGTTATCTTGAGGGCGCCCGTGCCGAAATCCTTCTCGACCATCTCGTCGGCGATGACCGGTATCTCCCGGTTGGCGACCGGCACCAGCACTTTCTTGCCGACAATACCCTTAAAGCGTTCGTCGTTGGGGTTGACGGCCACGGCCGCGTCGGCAAGAATCGTCTCCGGCCGGGTGGTGGCGATTGTGATGTGCCCGTCGCCGGCGGCATACGGGTACCGCACGTACCAGAGGTGGCCCTGTTTATCCTCGCGCTCCACCTCGATGTCGGAGATTGTGGTCACGCAGCCCGGGCACCAGTTGACGATGTACTTGCCGCGGTAGAGCAGGCCCTTCTCGTACAGTCTCACGAAGACTTCGCGCACTGCGCGCGACAGGCCGTCGTCCAGAGTGAACCGCTCGCGCTCCCAGTCGAGCGAGCAGCCCAGCCGCCGCAACTGCGTCATTATCGTTCCGCCGAACTTCTCCCGCCAGTCCCACATCTCTTTCAGAAAGTCTTCGCGCCCCAGGTCATGCTTGGTCTTGCCCTCCGCGCGCAGCCTGTCC
>QNCA01000210.1 GCA_003644325.1 Planctomycetota bacterium | reverse complement strand
TCGCACGGCGACGAACCCGGGGCGGTGGAGCAGGCCCTCGCCCGAACGGAGAACCGCATCAGGACGCTTGTCGGAAAACACATATTCGGCGAAGGCCGCGCCACTATGGAAGAGGCGGTGGCGCAACTCCTGGAAAGACACGACACGACCATAGCCACGGCCGAGTCCTGCACGGGCGGAATGACAGGAAGCATGCTTACAAATGTGCCGGGCATATCGCGTTTTTACCTCGGCGGCATAATCTGCTACGGCAATGAGGCCAAGGTTGAACTGCTGGGCGTGCCGCCCGAGGTAATCCGGTCGCAAGGGGCCGTAAGCGACGATGTCGCGCGCGCGCTCGCCGAAGGGGCCAGAAAAAGGCTGGGCAGCAATATGGGCATAGGTGTCACGGGCATCGCGGGTCCGTCGGGAGGTTCGCCCGACAAACCGGTCGGGCTGGTCTATATCGCCGTCGCGGACGATGACGGCACGGAGTCGCGCGAGTTCCGCTTCAGCGGCGACCGCCGGACAATCAGGCTGCGCACCGCCCTTACCGCGCTGAACATGACGCGCCGGCGACTGATGGCTCAAGGTCAAGGCTGACGGGATTTTTTCGCGGCCCGTACGGGCCGCAGCCGGCAAAACCCCGGTCAACCCGGACAATACTGTTAACATCACTGCGGGAGCATGTAAGAATCTTGGAAAGGCCGCACCGGTGACCGTCACCGTTGCCCATTCGGACCCTGACGGGTCCTCAGGGCAAGGACCCGGAACGGGCGGAGCGCAGACGCTCTGAAGGAGCGGCCCGCTCGTAGATGGTGACTGTCACCGCGCCGGCAGCGCCCGGGATTCCTACATGCTCCCCATCACCGCTTGCTTTTTCCGCATCACCCTGCTACTATTTCCGTGTCAAAGAAAGGTCCGCTTAGGGTCAATGTGCCGGTCGGCAAAATGTCACAAGAAGTTCCCGCCATATTGGTAAAACATTAATTGAAAGCCGTCCGTAACCGTTGCTAACAGGAAAGGCGACGACGCCTCGCAAACCCTTTGGTCGGAGGACAAAACCATGCCGATGAAATTCAAGAAGTTGCATGAGACTGCGACACTGGAAGCCGGCGCCACCATACCGCGGGCTTTCAACTACAAAACCGCCTTTTTCGTTTTCATAGCGTGCCTTTTGATTGTCGGCGCGCTTGTCTTCCTGGTTATCCAGCTGGTAACGATGAACCAGATAACCACCACTTACGCGGAGGCCGTGCCGTCGGTGGAGCGGGATGTAATTGCCATGGGCGAGGGAGAGATTGTCTCGATGAAGGTCTCGTACGGCGACGTGATAACGAAAGGCCAGGAACTGTTCGAGATAATTCCCCTGAAGGAATCGGCGGACCAGGCGAAACTCGATGCCCTTCAGGCAAAAGTGGAGATCGAGCGGGAAAGGCTGAAACTGCTCAAGGAGGGCGCCAACCTGGGCGGAGCGATCCTCAACGACGTGCAGCGCCGGTACAACGACGCCGAGGCCGCCTTGAAACTGGCCGAGGCCGACGTGAAGGCGGAAAAGGCCAACCTGACCAGCGTGGGAATGAGCGTAGCCATATTCGTCAAGGGCAAGCAGCGCGAACTGAAAGAGGCGCAACTGCGGAGCGACCGCGCCAGGAAATATTACCTGGTCGCAGAGGAAAACTTCAACAAGGCAAAAGAATACTACACCGGGGACGTCAGGCTGATAACGCTGGACAAATTCACGGCCGCGGAAAACGAACTGAAGATACGCGAACTGGAAAAGAACTTCGCCGAGCAGCAGGTCGAAATCTACAGAGAAGCCGTGGAGGACGCAAAAGAAGAAGGGGAGGCGCGCAAGGATGCACAGAAGAACCAGATAGCAAAAGCGGAAAGCATCCGCGACGTACGCAAGCAAGCGTTAGAGGCCGTCAGGAAGGAAAAAGAATCCCTGGGCCTCCGAGAGGACGGCGACGAATCGGGCCGCGGGGCGCTCATCAGAATGCAAGAAAGACTGGTAAGGCAGGCGGAACTCGAACTGAAAAAGTTCCGGAGAGAGAAAGGATACGGCGTCTACCGGGCTCCGTTCACCGGCAAGGTAGGCTGGATACAACGCAAACAGGCCGATACGGTGGGCCCCGGCGACTTCATAATGAAACTATTCAGTTCCGAGGGCATGGAAATCCAGGCCCGCCTGGAACAGAACAACGCGGGCAGGCTGGCCAAGGGCCAGGAGGTCGACGTCAAGGTCAACACGGAGGAAGGCAACAAGCACATCAAGGGCAGGATCGAAGCCATCACGAACCAGTTCTACACCCTCAGGCCCGATGTCCGGGAGCGCGTGCGAATCGAAAACCCCACCGCGGAGATGAACCTGATCGTCGTCAGGATTTCGCTTGAAGGAAAGGAGAAAGAAATCCTTTATCCCGGAGACCCTGTAACGGTGACCATATACACTACACGCACCGAATAGGGCTTGGTGAAAGACGTGACCGGAGACGGCGGGTGGGCCGCCCGACACGGTCGGAGCGAGGCAAAATACCGCCGCTTGGCCGGTTCTGAAAACAACGGGAGGGCTTCCCGTCATCTCTTTCCCGGCGGAAAGGGTCGGCCCAAGAGAGCGCTCATGTGGCCCGGAATTTCGTCGCTCCTCATGGCCGGCGGCAGAGGACCGGCGGTTGACATGATAAACGTTGTGCTGTTCCGCCTGTTCAGACTGCCGTGGGTGCTTTTCACCTTCACCAGCATATCGTAAGCGCCGGAGCCGAAGGCCCTGTCGTCCCGTAGGCTCGCTATTACATCCGGCACGTTCTCCGCCTCCGCGTGGAACGCCCGCCAGAGCCTCCGCAGGGGATCCGGGTAAACGTGCACCAGCGTCGCCTCGAACAGGGCGGCGTCCTCAATAAAGCCGTCCGCGTCAACCTTGCCCTGCTCGCTCAACTTCGCGATTATGCCGTTGAGTTGCAGCGGGTCGCCCTCCTGTGCCTCGTAAGCGTACCTGCCGTTCCGCTCTCGAACCACGGCACAGCCGTCCGAAGACCTCACGAAAACCGCGCCGTCACGATGATAGGCCGCCAGGTCCACGCCGTCTATCGCCGCGATATCCGCCGCGAGGCCCGCGGCGTCACGGGTGTAAAACGCGGCATACGTCACAACGCCGAACTCAACAGGTATGAAATCCCCCGGCCTGCGCAGACGGCGGACGCTGTGCCAGCCCTTTTCCTTCAGACGGCCCACAATATCCAGCCGTTCGGGCTCGGTGTACGTGTGGCCGTGGTCCGCCATGAGGGTGAACTTGACCATGCCGCGGGTCTCCCACGTCATCTGGTTGACCAGCCTTTCCACCAGTTCAAGGCATCGTACATGCCCTTTCCTGCCGTTGCCGGTGCCCATGCCCGCGCTGCCGACCAGGTAAACCAGCACATCCTGCCTGTCGCGCCGGTCGAACGTTTCCTTGACGCGCTTGATCTCGTGCTTGAAGATCTGCCAGGGTGAAAAGTAGGATATCGTGTCACATATCGTGTGGGCACGGTAGGTGAGCAGTTGCGCGAAGGGCTCGTTTCGCATGTACAGGTAGTCCCACGCGCCCCTGGTCAGCCGCTCCTTCCTGCGGTCGTAGTAGAGCGCCTCGAAGGCGAGGTTGGGTATGCAGCCGAGCGCGTCCTCGATGCAGACGTCGGTCAGCCCGGGAAACGGCGCCACTACGCGGCTGGGCGGGTGGAACATCCGCAGGTGTCCCTCTTCATAATATTCCCTCGCCAGGTCGTACGCCACCCCGTCCAGGATTATCAGGACGTGCCGGCAACGCTCCACGGGGAGCGAGTCGAGCCGCACCATCGAATCCGGCTTACCGTCTTTGCTGTAGTCGTAGGCTACGACGGAGATTCGCCCGGTCTTGTCCCGGTAGGCGAAATAGTCCGCGGCGCCGTCGCCGCTGGTGTCGTAGTCGAGCCGCGTCCCGAGCGGGGTCTCGCATTCGGAAACGGGCCGGGCCGGGAACCTCACCCCGGATGCACACCCCGCCGAGAGCAAAGCCGCCAGCATAATCGCCGCTAATCCCGTTCTCTCCCGCATCGTGTCTTCCCCCGGAAAAAGTGACCGCGTTGTTCAGAAGGGGAAATATACATGCTGCCGGCAACAAGGTCAAGCGCCGCATCCCATGCGGGAGCATGTAAAAATCCTGGAAAGGCCGCACTGGTGACTGATATTATGAAAAAGCTGTGCGACCTAACGGTCAGTGGTATGATATCCGAAAACATCATCCCGATAACCTTTGTTAGGAGGCACAGCAATGAATTACATC
>QNCA01000209.1 GCA_003644325.1 Planctomycetota bacterium | reverse complement strand
CTGCTTCACAACACCCTACGGTGACAGTCACCAATCTACGATCCGTTCCGACAAGGGCGGAACGGCTCCGTAATTGGTGACAGTCACCGAGGTTGGCAAAAGTCGGTCAACCTGAGTATTTAACGACGTCGTGAACGCCTGCTCAAGGTGGAGCATTATTGGTTCGCTCACTTCAGCAGGCTCCGAATTCAGCGATACCTCGCGGGTGCGTATGTGTTTAATGGGAAGCGAAACCGGGCGTCATAAGAGACTCAAACGCCGCACAATTGGCCCGCGCGACATGATAGGGACCATGTGTATTAAACGGGCGCGATATTTTTCGGAGGTCCCCGGCGGGAGCGCCGGGCGCGCTCGAGACTGCGTCTCGGCTTGCAAAGCGGCGGAAACAAGGGATAATGGACTAACAAGAATTTGTAAGGGCTCGTAGAAAATCCTGTTGATACGCTACCGAGTTCGCATTTTTTGGAGAAGCGCGGAAATTGCGCCATGTTTGCATTGAGGCTACACGCCAAGATTCACATTTCGGCCGTGCCGGTGGTCCTGGCGGTCGTGGCGGTGATGACGGTGCTGCCCGGCTGCAGCACGAAGCATTACAAGGAGAGCGCCGACCGGCAGGTCCAAAAAATCCTCAAAGAAAAGCACAAACTGTTGTTCGGCGAGGAAGAGATATACGAGATTGAGCAGATTGCCCGCGACCCGATGGCGGATTTGCCGCGGGCGGAGAAGCCGCCGCTGGACGTGCCGGAAAACCTGAAGCGCTCCGAGGAGCCGCCCCTTATTATTTCGCTCGAAAAGTCCCTGGAGATAGCCACCTACAACAGCCGCCGGCACCAGTCCAACAAGGAGGACGTCTACCTGGCGGCGCTGGCGCTGACATCCGAGCGGCATGAGTTCTCCTCGCGGTTCAGCGGCATCATATCAAGTTTCTACAAGAGGACTACTACGGGAGATGTCAGCGAGGACACGCTGACGACGGAGACGGGCTTCAGCGTATCGAAACTGCTGAAGGACGGTGCGTCGATAGGGATAGACGTGAGCACGGAGTTCCTGCGCTATCTGACGAGCGACCCGGCGCGGGCCGCAGCCTCCATACTGGCGGTGAAGATAATCCAGCCTTTCTGGAAGAACGCCGGGCGGGAGGTGGTGCAGGAGAACCTGCGACAGTCTGAAAGGGATGTCATCTACGCCATCCGCTCCTTCGCGAGATACAAGAAAACCCTCACCGTGGAAGTGGCGTCGTCGTATTACCGGGTATTGCAACAGCGGGACGTGGTCCGCAACGAGTGGAACAACTACCAGAACCTGATAAGGGCGCGAGACCGCACGGAGAACCTGGCCAAGGCCGGCAGGCTGCCGGAGTTTCAGGTGGACCAGGCGCGACAGGATGAGTTGCGCTCAAGGGACCGGTGGGTCAGGTCAATACAGACCTATTACCAGCGGCTGGATAATTTCAAGATAATGCTCGGGCTGCCGACCGACGCGAACGTTGACCTGGACGACACGGACCTGAAGAAACTGGCACAGGCGGGCATCAGGCAGCCTGCTCTATCGGCGGAAGAAGCGATAACGATGGCAATGGAGCACAGGCTGGACCTGATGAACGCGCGTGGCAGCGTGGAGGACGCCGAGCGCAAGGTAAAGGTGGCGGAAAACGGCCTGGGCGGCGGAGTGAACCTGGTGTTTGAGTCGAGCGTGCCGACCCGGCCGGAGCGGCGCTTTGCCGAGTTCCGGTTCGACCAGGCCACATGGAACGCGGGACTGGACATAGACCTGCCGCTGGACCGGCTCAACGAGCGCAACACCTACCGAACGACGTTGATAAGCCTGGCCAGGACAGTAAGGGAATTCGGCCTGGCGGTGGATAACGTAAAACTGGATGTCCGCGATGCCTGGCGCAGGCTGCAACAGGCGAAGGAGAGTTATGATATTCAGAAGAAGAGTGTGGAACTCGCCCGACGCCGCGTGGACAGCACTACTACGCTGATTGACGCCGGCCGGGCCAGCACGCGCGATCTGCTGGAAGCGCAAAGCGCACTACTGGAAGCGCAGAACGCGCTCACCACGGCGCTGGTGGACCACACTATCGCTCGTTTGGAGTTCTACAGGGATATCGGCATACTGCGTGTCGACAAGAAGGGCCTCTGGCAGGAGGACCAAAATGCGAACGAAAACGCGGGAACGGACAAACCTCGGGAAAATGACAGGCAGGATTAAACAATCTCGAGCGCGATTCATCATCGCGGGTACCGCGCTGCTTGTCGCAATAGCGGTGGCGGCGTACCTGGTTATCCCCGGGCTTTTCGGGCAAAATGAGGAATCCCCGGCCACATACGTCGTAAAAAAGGGGGACCTTGTCATCAAAGTCCTCGAAAGCGGCAGCCTGAAGGCCCAAAATTCGCTTGAAATCAGATCCGGGGTCGAGGGACAAACCAAGATCATCGAGATAGTTCCCGAAGGCACGGTGATCACCGGAGAAGATGTCAACAAGAAGGTACTTGTAAGACTTGAATCTTCCGCCCTGGAAGGCAAGTTGACCCAGCAGACAATCGCGGAGAACAACGCAAAAGCGGCCTATGAACAGGCCATCGAAGACTACAAGATACAGTTGAAACAGAACGAAAGCGACATCCAGGCGGGAACATTGAAGGCAAAATTCGCTTCAATGGACCTCAAGAAATATCTGGGCGAAAAACTTGCGGAGAAGGTGCTGCAACAGACGGCGGGAACCGCGGGAAATCAGAGCAGTGGACCGGCGCATCCCGGAGAAATCGATTTCAAATCTCTGCTGTCAAGCGAGGATCTGGGGGGCGAAGCGCTGCAGAAAAAGAGAAACCTGGAATCCGATATAGACCTGGCAAAAGAAGAAGTATCACGCGCGCACAACAAACTCAAGTGGACCGAGCAACTGCACGCTAAGGGCTACGTAACGGGAGACGAACTTGAAGCGGACAAACTGTCGCTGAAGAGAAGAAAAGTCGACCTTGAACGCGCGCACACCGGCCTTGACCTCTTCCTGAAATATGAATTTCCCAAGGAAACGGAAAAACACCTTTCCGAGTATCTGGAAGCGGCAAGAGAACTGGAAAGAATCAAGGCCCGCGCAAAAAGCCGGGAAACACAGGCGGACGCGGCCAGAAAATCGAAAGAACTCACCCACAAATTAGAACTCGACAAACTGACCAAGATTAAGCGGCAGATAAAGAATTGCACCATCTATGCCCCCAAGCCGGGCCTCGTAATATACGGCAGCAGCGGCGGTATGTGGTGGCGCCGCGCCCAAAACCCTATCGGCAGAGACCAGACCGTCAGCGAAAACCAGACGATCATCACTCTTCCCGATCTTTCCAGAATGTCAGTGGAGGTCAAGGTCCACGAATCGTCGGTAAAGAAAGTTAGAACAAAACAGAAAGCAATCATAAAATCAGAAGCGTTCCCCGATCTTTCTCTGAGCGGGGAGGTAAGCAGGGTCGCCGAAGTTCCGGACTCGCAGGTGGGATGGCTCGGCTCAGACATCAATGTCTATTCAACGGAGATTATCATCGATGGAATCAACCCCCAACTCAAGCCGGGAATGTCCGTCAGCGTTGAGATAATCGTCGAAGAACTCCACAACGTCCTCACGGTTCCGATCCAGGCCGTTCACGCCCGCAAGGGACACACCGTCTGCTATGTCCTGAAGAACGGGCATTATGAAGCCAGACCTGTCCTGACGGGCAGCGCGAGTGAAACCTTCGTGCAGATCAAGGAAGGCCTGGAGGAAGGCGAGACGGTGCTCCTTCGCGAGCCCCGGCCAAACGAACGCGTCGAAGATGTCGAACCAAGTTTCCGCCTGCCCGAAGAAAAGCCGGCAAAAAACAAGAACAAAAAAAGAGACCGGCCGGGCGCCCGCAAGCCGGCACAGGACAAACCAGACCGGTCTGCGGAAGAAGATCCAAGCCGGAAACAAGAAGAAATGATGAAGATAATGAGCAAACTCCTCCCAGAAGAGAGGGAGAAGATTATTCAACTCACGCAATCACCGGGAGGTAAAAATATCTTCAAGAAGCACAAACCGAAGATGGAAGGCATGACCATCGACGAAAAAGTTGAGTACATCAGAAAACACATACTTGCTCAAGTTGACTGAGTTTTTGCCAACCTCGGTGACTGTCACTACTTACTCAAGTTGACTGAGTTTTTGTTAACCTCGGTGACTGTCACCAATTACGGAGCCGTTCCGCCCTTGTCGGAACGGATCGTAGATTGGTGACTGTCACCGTAAGGCCCGGCAAAATGGAAACTTATAGTCAAACATCCGGCATTG